>DASSYG010000424.1:0-22765 GCA_035703405.1 Acidimicrobiales bacterium
GGCATGATGGCAGGGGCGACGGCCACGATCAACGTCCACGGCGACCAGGACGGGTTCACGATGCGCACCTTCGAGGCGTCGGGTGTCGGTGCACTGCAGTTGATCGACCGGCCCGACGTGGGCATGCACTACGAACCCGGCGTCGAGATCCTCACCTTCGACTCCGCCGCGGAGATCTCCGAGCTCGTGGCTCGGGCCCACCGTGAACCTCGCTGGGCGACGAGGATCCGCGCCGCGGCACGCAAGCGGACCCTCGCCGAGCACACCTTCGCCCATCGGGCCCGGGAGCTGGAGGACCTGTGGGCCTGATCCACCCGGACGATCTTGCGGCGTACCGGAGGGACGAAGCCCGACGACAGTCGTTCCATCGGCTGCGAGCGTTGCGCGCCCGGCTGAGGCCCGAATCCGGCCCTCCCGGGCTGTGGCTGCATCAGATCGGAGACGAACCCGATCTACTCCTGGCATTCGACTCCAAGACGAGATCCCATGAAACGGCGGTTTTGGGAGTCCTCGAGCACCTCGACCCACAGCGGGTCGCCGTGCTGTCCCCGTTTCCGATCGACCAACCCGCGCTGAGGTCCGATCCACGATCCGCCTCGACGCGGAGGCTCCGTACCGTGGAGGAGCTGACCGAACTGCTCCCCGACGTGGCGACGGTCCTCTCTGCCGGGAACCATGCCCCCGCGGGTGCCATGAGCCACGAGCTGATGACCCGGAGGCGCGGGACGTCGATCGTCGTCCAGCACGGCATGCTCCTGCCCCATGCCGTGCCACTGCCTCACGGTGTGACGCTTGCGGCGTGGTCGTCGGCCGACGCGGCGTTCTGGCGCGGCGGACGGAGCGATGTCGTGACCCGGGTGATCGGCAGCGAGTTGCTGCGTCAGGCGACGCAATCCGAGATCGGGCCGGTCGCCGTGGATGCGACGCCGGTGTACTGTGGCGCGCTCCACGGCACCGAGTTGCCACGCCTGGAGATCGAACGTGTCGCCCGGGGGTTCTGCCTCGCGACCGGCGCGCACTATCGACCGCACCCCTTCGAGATCGATGTGCAATCCCGGTTGACTCACCTGGTGTGGAGGCGCCTCGGCATCGAGTTCGCGTCTGCGGACCTCCCGCTGGTCCAGGTCGGAGCGCCGGTGGTGGGCATGTGGTCCACCGGCATTCTCGAGGCGGCGGCCGCAGGTCTGCCCGCCTGGGTGTACCACCCCGACCCGCCCGAATGGCTGGCCGAGGTCTGGCACCGTTACGGCCTTTCGGCGTGGGGATCGGACCCGACCGGCGTGCCGGACATCGCCGCCGGAGAACCGGCCAGGCGTCTGGCCGACCTGGTGGAGAATTCGGTGAACTAGGCCGATGTTCCCATCCCCGAGTGGAACCTTGAAGGCCGTGGAGGAATGCCGATAGAGACCGGTCGGCCCGAACCATCAGGGAGAACACCGTGGCACTCCAAGGAACACTCGACACTTTCGCCCTGCCGGACGTCCTGCGCCTGTTGGCGACGACGAAGAAGTCCGGCCAGTTGCTGGTGCAGGGGGACCAGGGAAATGGCAGCCTGTCCCTCACCGAAGGCGAGGTGGTCGGCGGCGACACGTCGCTCGCCGAGACCGACGAGGCCCACGAGGTGCTCTTCGAGTTGCTGCGACTCGACGAGGGCTCGTTCCTGTTCGACCAGGACGCCGCCGTCGATGCGAGCGGCGCCGCAGTCGACGTCGAGTCCGTCATCACCTCGGCCGAGTCGGCGCACACCGAATGGCAGGATCTCTCCACGGTCGTGCCGTCGCTCGATGAGGGCGTGACCTTGGTCGAGGATCTGCCCGACGACGTCACGACGATCGACCGCGAACGCTGGAAGCTCATCGTCGCGATCGGGAGCGGCTCGACGGTGCGCTCGTTGGGTGACCGCCTCGGACTCAAGGAACTGCCAGTTCTCCGGGCGACGAGGGGTCTCGTCGACGACGGGCTCGCGTCGATCACCGACGCCACGGACGTTCCCGCCGGTGAGCCGGCCGGGATGCCCTCGGTCGGTGCCGACTTCGACACCGGATCGACAGCGCTTCCCTCACTCGACGACGAGACCGACACCACCGACCTCTTCGGTACGAACGAAGAAGCGCCCGGCGACCTTCCCGAGCCACTTCCGGGCGGTTCGGTGGGTGACGACGGGGGTGAGTTGGCCCCTGACGAGGCCGCACGACTCGAGGAACAGCTCAACGGACTGCCCGACGAACAGCGAGCGGTGATCGAACGGGCCGCGGATATCGGCGACCCCGTCGAGGCGGAGCAGCTGCTCGACGAACTGCCCGACGGAGCGATCGACCGCGGCCTGATGCGTCGTTTCCTGGGATCGGTCAGGAGCTGACCAGCAGCAGTCGCATTGGCTGAAGGTCCGGCACCGTAGGCTCGGCGCCCATGTCCGACGCGGCACTCATCCTCGGTTGCGGCGTGGCCGGACTCTTCGTCGGGGTGTTCGTGAACGTCCTGATCGTGCGCGGGCCGCACAAACGATCGTTCGCGCCTCCCTGGACCAGGTGCGTCGCGTGTGCAGCCCCGCCCTCACGCGGGACGTTGCTCCCGGTGGCGGGCATCTTCGTCATGGACGGACGCTGCGGCCGTTGCGGCCAGCGCATCGGATGGTGGCAGCCCGTCGTCGAGATCCTCAACGCGTTGTTGTGGATGGTCGCCGCCCTGCGCTTCGGTGCGAGCCTCGAACTCCTCGCCATCCTGCCACTGTTCTCCGGGCTGCTCGCTCTGTCCGCGATCGACCTGCGGACCTACCGGCTGCCCGACCGGATCAACCTGCCCTTGCTGGCGATCTCGATCCCGCTGATCGTGATCATCTCCCTGGTGCAACACCGACCCGAAGACCTGGTGTGGGCCGCGGTCGGTGGAATCGGGTACTGGATGCTGCTGGGCGCGATGTGGCTCATCTATCCGCGGGGGATGGGCTACGGCGATGTGAAACTCGCCCGGGTACTCGGTCTGTACCTCGGATGGGTGTCGCCGGTGCTGATCCTGTACGGGTTGATGTTCGCCGGCATCGGCGGGTCGATCGTCGGCATCGGGACGCTGATCGTCACCCGGGACCGGACCCGCGGTTTTCCCTTCGGACCCTGGTTGGCGGGCGGCTGCGTGCTCGCGATCCTGATCTCGGACTCGCTCGTCCGGAACATGTGATCGGCGCAGGGAACCCGGTAGGTTCTTGTGACATGCTCCGCTATCTCACCGCCGGCGAATCCCATGGGCAGGCACTCTGTGTCACCGTCGAGGGGCTTCCGGCCGGGCTCGAGGTCACCGTCGAGGACTTCCAGGCCGAGCTCGCCCGGCGCCGACTGGGCTATGGACGCGGGCCCCGGATGCGCTTCGAGGCCGACGAGATCACGATCATCGGCGGCGTGCGACATGGCCGGACCCTGGGTGCACCCGTCGCGATCCTGATCGGCAACAGCGAGTGGAAACGCTCGGACAAATGGCATGACGAGATGTCGACCGCCCCGGGGAAGACCGAGAAGCCCCTGACCCAGATCCGGCCCGGACATGCGGATCTCGCGGGAATGCAGAAGTACGGCTTCACCGATGCCAGGGACGTGTTGGAACGAGCCTCGGCGCGCGAAACCGCCGCACGGGTGGTCGCGGGCACGCTGGCGAAGAAGCTCCTCGAACCCCTGGGGCTACGGATCGGATCTCACGTGATCCAACTCGGCGCCGCCCGGGCCGCCGAAGGCATCCGTCCCGGCCCCGACGACCTCGAAGCCGTCGACGAATCCGAGGTGCGCTGTTTTGACCCGGTTGCCGCGGAGGCGATGATCGCAGAGATCAAGGCGAAGTCGAAGATCGGCGATTCGCTCGGTGGCGTCGTCGAGGTGTTGGTGTGGGGCGCTCCGATCGGGTTGGGATCCCACGTGCACTGGGACCGGCGCCTCGACGGACTCCTCGCCGGAGCGCTCTTGAGCATCCAGGCGATCAAGGGCGTCGAGATCGGCGACGGGTTCACCGTCGCCGGCCTGCCCGGCTCCGAGGCGCACGACGCGGTGACCTGGGACGGTCACACCTACGTGCGTGACACGACCCACGCCGGTGGCATCGAGGGCGGAATGTCCACGGGGGGCGTGATCGTCGCGCACGTCGCCATGAAGCCCTTGGCGACCCTGAATCGTCCTACCCTGGCCACGGTCGACGTCATCTCAAAGGAACCCGCCGTGTCGTTCAAGGAACGGACCGATGTGACTGCGGTGCCCGCGATGGGTGTGGTCGCCGAAGCGATGACCGCCCTGGTGCTGGCGAACGAGGCGACCCGCAAGTTCGGCGGCGATTCGATGGCCGAGTTCACCCGGAACGCCACGGCCGCCGCTCGTGCGCTCGCCGAGGGTCCTCTTGCCTGAAGAGTCCATTGCAGGTCGGTTCGACCCGGGTCATGTCGTGCTCGTCGGCATGATGGGTTCGGGCAAGACCACGGTCGGTCGTCGCGTGGCACGCAAGCTGGACCTGGACTTCGTCGACACCGACGCCGAGCTGGTCACCCAGAGCGGTCGCTCGATCGCCGACTGGTTCACCGATGAAGGCGAGGACGCCTTCCGCGCCGCCGAATCCGACGTCGTCGCGCGGATTCTCGACTCCGGACCGACGCGCGTGGTCGCCACGGGCGGCGGCGTCGTGCTCGCCGACGCGAACCGCGCCCGGTTGGCGGAGAGCCGTCACACCGTGATCTGGCTTCGTGCCGGCCCGGCGTTCCTCACGTCCCGGATCACCCGCAAGTCCGAACAGAAGGCACGCCCGCTGCTGTCCGGAGACACCCACGGGGCGCTGGACCGCCTCGATGCAGAACGCCGGGACCTCTACGCGGAAGTGGCCGACATCGTGATCGACATCGAACCGGTCATGAGCGACGACGACCATCCACGCAAGAAGTTGAGCCGTCTGATCATCGACACGCTCGGCCGGACCGGGGTGCAGGTGCGCCGGTGATCCACATCGAGGTGCCCCTCGGCGATCGCTCGTACCCCGTGGTCGTCGGCGTCGATGCTCGCGACGAACTCGCGTCGCTGGTGCCCTCGGAGGCACACCGTGCGGCGATCGTCACTCAACAGGAAGTCGGCGTCGAGGTCGACCCGGGTATCGACCACGAGACGTTCGAGATCCCCGACGGGGAGAGCTCCAAGAACCTCGCCACCGTCGAGAGCCTTTGTCGTGCCTGGGCACGGTGGGGCCTGACCCGTGGAGACGTGGTGGTCGCTGTGGGGGGCGGGCTCACGACCGACCTCGCCGGGTTCGCGGCCGCGTCCTATCACCGTGGGGTCGCCGTCGTGCACGTCGCCACGACCCTGTTGGCTCAGGTCGACGCCGCGATCGGCGGCAAGACGGGGGTGAACCTTGCCGAAGGCAAGAACCTCGTCGGCGCGTTCTGGCAACCCCACGCGGTGATCTGCGACACCGGAACGCTCGCGACGCTGCCGCAACGTGAGCTGCGGAACGGCCACGGCGAGATGGCGAAGTACGCATTTCTCGGCGTGCCCGACCTGGCCGCCCTCGCTCTCGATGAGGCGGTCGCCGCGTGTGTCAGGTGCAAGGCCGACGTGGTCGCTTCCGACGAACGCGAGGGCGGCCGACGGGTGATCCTGAACTATGGCCACACCCTCGCGCACGCACTGGAGACCGCAACCGGGTACGAGATCCGTCACGGTGAAGCCGTGGCGGTCGGCATCGTGTACGCCGCAGAACTCGCCGAGCGCCTCGGCCGGATCGACGCCGACCGGGTCGCGGAACACCGCCGCGTCGTCGCCGCGTACGACCTGTCGAGCCGGCTTCCTGACGATCTTCAGACCGACGAGTTGCTCGCTCTGTTCTCACGCGACAAGAAGGCCGTCGACGGTCTGACCTTCGTGCTGGACGGTCCTGACGGGGTCGAGCCGGTGCGGGTGACCGACCGCGATGTCCTCGTGGCTGCACTGGAGTCGATCCGGTGAGGTCACAATGAATCCCGGGTCGAGAGCCGAGGAGAGGACGATCTGATGAACGACACGATCCACGACGAGGTCGCCGCAGCGCCGCAGGCCGCAGCCGAACGGGCCGCGGGCCTGCTCGCAGCTCTGGAGCCCATGCGCCAGGCCGACCGGGTCGACACGGTCCGGGCCGGCCTCGCCGACGCCGGCTGTGACGCCTTGGTGGTCACCAAGACAGAGAACATCCGTTGGCTCACGGGATTCACCGGGTCCGCGGCACTCGTGGTCGTGCGTGAGGACGGACTCGTGTTCACCACCGACGGTCGTTACGGCGAGCAATCCGAAATGCAATTGGCCGCGGCCGGGGTCGAGGCGACGCGCACGGTGGCGGGGGGCGAGGGACAGAAGGCCGCGATCGTCGAGGCGCTCGAAGGCGTCGCTCGTATCGGGCTCGAAGCCGACGACGTGTCGTGGGCACGTCAACGTCGCTGGGCGCAGGAGTGGTTCGCCGCGTCCGATCTCGTGGCCACCGAAGGGTTCATCGACGCGATGAGGATCGTCAAGGAACCCGGTGAAGTGGACCGGATCGAAGCGGCGTGCGCGGTCGCCGATGCCGCCTTGGCAGCGGTCCGATCGCGGCTGGCCGAAGAGCCCACCGAGGTCGACTTCGCGTTGGAACTCGATTTCACGATGCGTCGTCTCGGCGCCCAGGGCACGTCCTTCGACACGATCGTCGCGGCCGGTCCCAACGGAGCGATGGCCCATCATCAACCGGACGAGCGTCGCATCACCGACGGGGATCTGGTGGTGCTCGACTTCGGGGCACTCGTGGACGGGTACTGCTCGGACATGACCCGCACGATCATGGTGGGGGAGGCGACGTCGACCCAGCAGCGGATGCTCGACGTGGTCGCCGAGTCCCAGGCTGCCGGCGTGGCTGCCGTCGCTCCCGGCGCGATCACCGGCGACGTCGACAAGGTCTGCCGCGACATCATCGACACCGCCGGGTGGGCGGACGCGTTCATGCACTCGACCGGTCACGGTGTCGGCCTGGAGATCCACGAGCAGCCACCGGTGGCAGCGAACACCGCTGTTAGGCTCGAAGTAGGTGCCGTGGTCACGGTCGAACCGGGCGTCTATCTGCCCGGTCACGGCGGCGTCCGGATCGAGGACACGGTCGTGGTCACCGAACAGGGCTGCCGGGTCCTCACCCGAGCACCCAAGACGACGTCGGTGTCCTGACGAAGCCGCGACGTACCCGCACCCATCCCCCGAACGAACAAGCAACGAGCGAGGCGCCTCGAACATGGCGATGACCACCAACGACCTCAAGAACGGCATGACCCTGTCACTCGACAACGGGTTGTGGCAGGTGATGGAGTTCCAGCACGTCAAGCCGGGCAAGGGCGGCGCGTTCGTGCGAACCACGCTGCGCAACGTCCGCTCGGGCGGCGTCCAGGACCGCACGTTCCGGGCCGGCGAGAAGGTCGCCCAGGCGCTCATCGAGAAGCACGACATGCAGTACCTCTACCGTGACCCCACCGGCTTCGTCTTCATGGATACGAGTTCTTATGAGCAGATGACTGTCCCCGAGAAGACGCTCGGAGACTCCGGCGGGTTCCTGGTGGAGGGCGCCAGTGTGACGCTCGCCATGTTCGGCACCGAGATCGTCGGTGTCGACCTCCCTGCCGCCGTCGAGATCGAAGTCGCCGAAACCGAGCCCGGCATCCAGGGTGACCGGGTGTCGGGAGCGCGCAAACCGGCGACGCTGGTCACCGGACTGGTCCTCCAGGTGCCGCTCTTCGTGAACATCGGTGACCGCTTGAAGGTGGACACCCGATCGGGTGACTACATCACCCGTGCCTGAACCAGCATCCGACGGTGAAGTCGTCGGGGTTAGCCGCCTCGACGCCCGTGAACGGGCCCTCGAGCTGCTGTATGAGGCGGATCTCAAGGACCGAACCGTCACCGAGATTCTGGAAGACCTGCCGATTCCCGCCGACCCGTTCACGATCGAACTCGTCTCACTCGCGGACGCACACCGTGACGAGGTCGACGCGGACCTGATGCGGGTGTCCCGAGGGTGGACGCTGGATCGCATGCCGGTGGTGGACCGCGCGATTCTCCGAGTCGGCATCGCGGAGCTGCGATGGGCACCCGAGACCCCCACCGCCGTCGTGATCAACGAAGCGGTGGAGTTGGCCAAACGGTTCTCCACGGACGCGTCGAGTCGTTACGTCAACGGGGTGCTCAGCCGTATCGCCGCCGACCACCGGGGTGGGCCGTCGGCCTGACAGTGGTCCTTGCGATCAGGGTGTTTCTGTGAGGACGAAGTTGTCGCTGGCCTTGAACACCCACCAGTCGTAGTCGACACCGCCGAGAGCGAAGACGTAGTGGGTGCCACCGGTGACGGTGAAGCCCTGATCCTGAGGTGCCAGGATGACGGCGAGGCCCGAGCCCCCGTCGGCACCGGGCACGCTGGGACCTCCGCTCGGATCTGCGCCGCCGCCACCGCCGCCGCCGCCGGTGTTCGCAAGACCGGCTGTCGCGCTCGAGCTACCGGATCCATCGAGACCGCCGTTGCCGCCGTTGCCGCCCCCGCCGCTACCGCCCGTACCGGCATCCGAAGTGCCGCAGTACCCACCCCCGCCGCCTCCCAGGAAGAATCCATTGGCATCGCCGAGGTTCCCGAGCGCGGCGGTTGCTCCGGGAAATGATAGGAGGGAGAATCCGTCGATGCCGGACCCGCCGTCGCCGCCGGCGGCACCGCTCTGGCCGACGCCGCCGGTATAGGCGCTGCCACCACCGCCACCACCCCGCAGAGGGGATGAGTCGCCGCCGTCGTTACCGGCAGTCCCTTGCCCGCCAGGCTCGCCGGAACCCGGAGCGCTACCGCCGCCGCCACCGTTCGCTCCGGAGTTCCCCGAGGCCGACCCACCGCCGCCTCCGCCCGCAGCGACGGCACCAGCGAACGACGTGTCGCCGCCATCCCCACCGGATCCGCTGTTGGATCCCCAGAAACCACCATCGCCCACGACCACCGGATAGCTACCGGCCGTCAGGCTCAGCGTGGATCCTTGCTGGTCGTTCACCCCACCGGCTCCGCCGCCACCGCCGGCACCGCCGGCGCCTTCCACGACGGAGTCGAACGAGGTCCCACCGCCACCACCGCCGCCACCCCCGATGAGGAAGGCCGCCACTTGAAACGTCCGGACCGGTGCCGTCGTCGTAGCAGGTGGGGTGGTCGTGTCAGTGGGCGATGTCGCCGCGGCGATACCCGGGAGCGCAACGACCGCAATGGCCGCGGCCGCGGCCGCGCCACCGAGTTGCATCACGCGACGTCGGTTCCACTCATCTGTGGTCACCACCTCAAGTTCCACCAGCCCGGCCATCGCCGATTCCAGGTGTGGCGGCACGACGGCCACACCCTGGCGAGCCAAGTCGAACGCCTCGGCGCTCGCTCCGGTCAGGTGCAGAACCTCGCCACGGCCAGGCACGAGCACCAGGACCTCATCGTCCAACTGCTCCACATGCAGGTCTCTACGAATTCTGAATCCCATGGCGTGCCCTCTCAGTCGGTCTCGTCGTCGACCGGAAAGCAGCCACGCCAAGAATGCAATTGATTTCGTCGGCACAGTACGCCTCGAGGGCCCGGATGTACAGGTGATATTCGGAGATCCGACACACCGGACGCGAGCCGGTTCCAGGCCGACCCCGCCACGCCTGACCTGGTAGCACTGCGCCACGGGCACGTGAAATTGCGCTCTCTTCCGACGGTGCTAGTATCGAGTTCTGACCGTGAATCGGGTCCCGTGAGGCTCGGACGGACAGGAGTTGCCAGTGGCTGAACGCGAACGCCGGATCACGCGCCCCTTCGGGGGCGTTTTCGTTGCCCGGGCACAGGTGATGACGGCCGAGGAGGTCCATCGGGCAACCTGGCGGATCGCGCACGAGATCACCGAACGCAACGGGGGTCTCGAGGGTGTCGTCATCATCGGGTTGCAGACCGGCGGTGTGCCGCTCACGGCACGCCTCGCCGAGGCGTTGGGCGAGGTCGAGGGGGAGCTCCCGCTCACCGGCAAGTTGGACGTCGCCTTCCACCGCGACGACGTCGGCCTGCGACCGGTCCTGCCCGAGGCGGTCACGGAGATCCCTGTCGATCTCGATGGTGCGACCGTGGTGCTGGTCGACGACGTGCTGTTCACCGGACGCACGGTGCGAGCGGCACTCGACGCGCTCACCTCGTTCGGGCGGCCCAGAGCGGTGCAGTTGGCGGTGATGGTCGATCGGGGCCACCGCGAGCTGCCGATCCGTCCCGATTACGTCGGCAAGAATCTGCCGACCCGCCGCGACGAGGTCGTGAACGTCTCGGTCGACGGAGTCGAGCTCGGCGAGATGATCAAGTGAAGCATCTGCTGGACGTCGCCGACCTCGGCGGACGTGAGGGTATCGAGGACATGCTCACCCTCACCGACCGTTTCGTCGAAGTGTCGAACCGTCCCATTCCCAAGGTTCCCGCCCTGCGGGGTCGGACGATCGCCTGGCTGTTCTACGAGAACTCCAGCCGTACCCGGCTGAGCTTCGAGACCGCTGCGAAACGCCTGTCCGCGGACACCGCGAACTTCAGCGTCGCGATCTCGTCGGTCAACAAGGGCGAATCGTTGCGCGACACGGCCCGGCTGATCGAGGCGATGGGAGTCGATGCCGTGGTCGTCCGCCACAGCTCATCGGGGGCGCCACACCGCATCGCCGAATGGGTCGACGCGGCGGTGATCAACGCCGGCGACGGGTGGCACCAGCACCCGACCCAGGCGCTGCTCGACTGTTACACGCTGCGTCAGCACCTCGGCGACATCGACGGCCGACGGATCGTCATCGTCGGCGACATCAAACACTCCCGGGTCGCGCGCAGCGACGTCGACGCGTTCACGACGTTGGGGGCACAGGTCACCCTGGTCGCCCCGTCGACACTTCTACCCCCGAGCCTCGAAGGCTGGCCGGTCACCGTGTCCCACGACCTCGACGAGGCGTTGGACGATGCCGACGTCGTCTACGTGTTGCGCATGCAACGCGAACGCATGACCGAGGCGCTGGTGCCATCGCTGCGTGAGTACACCGCGCGTTGGGGCGTCACGGTCGACCGTGCCTCCCGACTGGGGGACGGAGCCGTCATCATGCACCCGGGGCCGGTGAACCGGGGGGTCGAGCTCGACGCGACGGTCGCGGATGGTCCCCGCTCGGTCATCGTCGACCAGGTGCGCAACGGCGTGGCGGTCCGCATGGCGGTGTTGTACCGGTTGCTCGGCCATGCGGGATCGACAGACGAGGAGGTCGTCGATGCCTGAACGAGCCACAGAGATCTATCCGCTGGTGATCGGTGGTGGTGAGGTCGTCGACGCGAACGGGCGTCGACGGGCCGATTTGGCGATCGCCAGCGACGGGACGATCGCTGCGGTCGGTGACGATCTGGTGGGCACGCGCACGCTCGACGCGAGCGGCTGTGTCGTCATGCCGGGACTTGTCGATCTGCACTCCCACCTGCGGGAACCGGGAGGCGAAGATGCCGAGACGATTCTCTCGGGCAGCCGCTGCGCGGTGCGGGGCGGCTACACGGGCATCGTCGCGATGCCCAACACGAACCCGGCGGTCGACTCCGCAGCGGTGGTTCGCCAGGTGCTCGACGCGGGACGGGACGCCGCGTGTGAAGTGGTGACCTCCGCTGCGATCACGGTCGGGCGCAAAGGCGAGTCCCTGTCGCCGATGGGCGAACTCGCGGACCTGGGGGTGCGCCTTTTCACCGACGACGGCACCGGTGTCCAGGACGGTCGACTCATGCGCCGGGCGCTCGAATACGGCCGGAGCCTCGGCGTGACCCTCGCGCAGCACTGCGAGGACGCCGAACTCGCCGCGGGTGGGCACCTGCACGAGGGTGAGTGGTCGGCCCGACTCGGTATCGCCGGGCAACCCGCCGAGGCCGAGGAGTTGATGGTCCAACGGGACCTCGCCCTCGCCAGACTCACCGGGGCACGCATGCACTTCCAACATCTGTCCACGGCCCGCTCGGTGGAGATGATGCGCGTGGCAAAGGCCGAAGGACTCGACGTGACCGCCGAGGCCACACCTCATCATCTGGTGCTGACCCATGCGTCCTGTGCCGGATTCGACCCGGTGTTCAAGGTGAATCCGCCGCTGCGCACCGACGACGACGTGGCCGCCGTTCGGGCCGGCTTGGTGGACGGCACGATCGACGTGGTGGCCACCGATCACGCGCCTCATCCGCCCCAGGCCAAGGAACAGCCCTTCGATCTGGCCCCTCCGGGAATGTTGGGTCTCGAGGTCGCACTGGCGGTGGTCCACACGGAGTTGGGAGCGGACCTCGGCCTCGACGGGATCGTGCAGACAATGAGCCTCCGCCCCGCACGGATCGCCGGTATGACGAACCAGGGTCGCCCGATCGACGTGGGCGAGGTGGCGAACCTGTGCGTGTTCGACCCGACGGCGACCTGGGAGGTGTCGGCCGAGGACACGATGAGCAGATCGAGAAACAACCCCTGGGCAGGACGCACCCTCACCGGCCGGGTGCGCCACACCATCGTCGCCGGCAATCCAGTGGTTCAAGACGGGAGTTTGTGAGTGAACGACGTGTATGAGTCCTTGTTAGTCCTCAGTGATGGCACCGCATTCGAGGGCGAGGCCATCGGTTCCGTTCCCGATGGTGGGATCGCCGGCGGAGAGGTCGTGTTCAACACGGTGCTGTCCGGTTACCAGGAGGTGCTCACCGATCCGTCCTACGCCGGTCAGATCATCACGTTCACCTACCCCCACATCGGCAACTACGGCACCAACGTCTCCGACAATGAGAGCCGTCGGCCCTTCGCCCGTGGCGTGGTCGTGCGGGAATTGTCCCGCCGGATGAGCAATTGGCGTGCCACCGAAGACCTCGCTGGGTTTCTGATCCGTCGTGGCGTTCCCGGCATCGCCGGAGTCGACACCCGACGGCTCACCCGCCACATCCGGGACGCCGGGTCGATGCCGGGAACCTTCGGAATCGTCGACGAGCGGTTCGACGGCCATGTCACCGAGGCGGCGTTGCGTGACGCTGCGGCCGCCGAGAGGGGAACGGACGGGCTCGATCTCGTCGCCGAGGTGACCACGACGGAACCCTACGAAGTGCCGGCGTCCGGTGCGGGTACGCGGCGCATCGTCGCCTATGACTTCGGGATCAAGTCCACGATCCTGACGAATCTGGCCAAGCTCGGCACCGTCGAGGTGGTGCCGGCTTCGACGCCGGCCGCCGAGGTACTCGCCCGGGAGCCCGACGGGGTGTTCCTGTCCAACGGTCCCGGCGACCCCGAACGCACCGGACTCGTCGACACGGTCACGGGCCTGCTCGGTGAGGTGCCGGTGTTCGGGATCTGCCTGGGCCACCAACTCATGGGCCTCGCCCTGGGCGGCCAGATCTCCAAGCTGCCCTTCGGACACCACGGCGGGAACCACCCGGTGAAAAACCTCGACACCGGGATCATCGAGATCACCAGCCAGAACCACAGCTTCGCGATCACCAAGGGGTCGTTGCAGCGGGGCGAGGTGACCCACGTGAACCTGAACGACGGGGTCATCGAGGGGATCAGAAGTACCGACGCACCCGCGTTCAGCGTGCAACACCATCCCGAGGCCGGTCCGGGGCCCCGCGACAGCGCCTACCTGTTCGAAAATTTCGAGAAACTGATGAAGGAGTACCAGGCCTGATGCCACGCAGAGATGACATCGAATCCATCCTGCTCATCGGGTCCGGGCCGATCGTCATCGGCCAGGCGTGTGAGTTCGACTATTCGGGCACCCAGGCCTGCCGGGTTCTGCGTGAAGAGGGCTACCGGGTGATCCTGGCGAACTCGAACCCGGCCACGATCATGACCGACCCGGATTTCGCGGACGCCACCTATGTCGAGCCACTCGACTCCGCCACCCTGACCCGCATCATCGAAAGAGAACGTCCCGACGCACTGCTGCCCACACTCGGCGGACAGACGGCATTGAACCTCGCGATGGAACTCGTCGAGCTCGGAGTGCTCGACCGTTACGACGTGGAGTTGATCGGGGCGAACGCCGAGTCGATCGCCACGGCCGAGGACCGGGCACGCTTCAAAGAGGCAATGGTCGGCATCGGCCTCGACGTTCCCGCGTCGGGCACGGCGCACACCATGGAAGAGGCCCGCGAGGTGCTCGCCGAAGTCGGACTGCCGGTCATCATCCGACCCGCCTACATCCTCGGCGGCAAGGGAACCGGTATCGCCGCAACCAACGAGGAGTTCGAGCACGTCGCCCACGCGGGACTGGATGCGAGTCCGATCACCGAGATCCTCATCGAATCCTCCATCGCCGGATGGAAGGAGTTCGAGGTCGAGGTCATGCGCGACACCGCCGACAACTGCGTGATCGTCTGCTCGATCGAGAACGTCGACCCCATGGGCGTGCACACCGGTGACTCGATCACGGTCGCTCCGATCCAGACCCTGACCGATGTCGAGTACCAGAAGATGCGCAACGCCGCGTTCGCCTGTATGCGGCGCGTCGGCGTGGAGACCGGTGGGTCCAACGTGCAGTTCGCGATCGATCCCACGAACGGCGACATGGTCATCATCGAGATGAACCCGAGGGTGTCCCGTTCGAGCGCGCTCGCCTCGAAGGCCACCGGGTTCCCGATCGCCAAGATCGCCGCGAAGCTCGCGGTCGGATACACGCTTGACGAGATCCCCAACGACATCACCAAGGCCACGCCGGCTTCGTTCGAGCCCACCATCGACTACGTGGTCACCAAGGTGCCGCGTTGGGCGTTCGAGAAGTTTCCCGAGATTCCCAGCCTGCTCGGCACCCAGATGCAGGCCGTCGGCGAGGTCATGGCCATCGGGCGGACGTTCTGTGAGTCGGTGCAGAAGGCCCTGCGCTCCCTCGAGCTCGGTCGGCTCGGACTCAACGCCGACCCCGGCGAGACCGCCACCGACGGGATGAGCGACGCCGAATTGCTCGCGGCCGCCGCGATCGGCACGCCCGACCGCCTGTTCCAACTCGAAGCTGCACTCCGGCGGGGCATGAGCGTCGACGAGGTGGCTGCGGCGACCAAGGTCGACCCCTGGTTCCTCGACCAGATGTCCCAGATCACCGAAGAACGAGCCCATCTGGAACACCTCGGGTTCGAGGCGATGACCAGGCAGAACTGGCGTCGCGCGAAGCGACTCGGTTTCGCCGATGCGCAGCTCGCCTACCTGTTCGACGTCGACGAATCCGAGGTCAGGGCCGCTCGTCTGGAAGCCGGGGTCGTGCCCACCTACAAGACCGTCGACACCTGTGGCGCCGAGTTCGAAGCGGACACGCCGTATCACTATTCGACATACGAGGACTCCACCGAGGTGGCCGCGGATCCACGGGGCAAGGTCATCATCCTGGGGTCGGGTCCGAACCGGATCGGTCAGGGCATCGAGTTCGACTACTGCTGCGTACACGCCAGCTTCGCATTGCACGAAGCCGGGTATGCCACGGTGATGGTCAACTGCAACCCCGAAACCGTGTCGACCGACTACGACACCTCGGACCGGTTGTACTTCGAACCCGTCACCCTCGAGGACGTGTTGAACGTGATCGACGCCGAGCAGGCCGCGTCAGCTCCAGGCACTCCGGGAGTGGTCGGGGTGATCGTGGCGCTCGGCGGCCAGACCCCGTTGAAACTAGCAGGCGCATTGCCCGAGGACATCGTGCTCGGAACCTCGCCGACGTCGATCGACGCCGCCGAGGACCGGGAGCAGTGGAACGCGCTGTGTACCAAGCTGGGCATTCCCCAGCCGGCCGGCGGTACTGCCGTCGACATCGAAGAGGCCCGCGCGATCATCGCCGAGATCTCCTATCCCGCCCTGGTGCGCCCCAGCTACGTGCTCGGAGGTCGGGCGATGGAAATCGTCTACGACGACGACCATCTCGCCTCTGCGATCTCCGAGCTCGCCTCGTTCGGCGCAGTGGGCGCCGACGCCGGCATCAGCCCGGACCGACCGGTGCTGATCGACGTGTTCCTCGAGGACGCCACCGAGGTCGATGTCGATGCACTGCGAGATCACACCGGCGCGTTCCTGATCGGTGGCGTGATGGAACACGTCGAGGAGGCCGGGGTGCATTCCGGCGACTCGGCATGCGCGATTCCGCCGTATTCACTCAGCGCGGAGACCATCTCGGTGATCGAGCGCCACACGGCGAAGATCGCCGAGGCGCTCGAAGTCGTGGGCCTGATCAACGTCCAGTACGCGGTGCAGCACCGCGACGACGGCGACGACGTGTTCGTCATCGAGGCGAACCCGCGGGCCAGCCGGACGGTGCCCTTCATCGCGAAGGCGACCGGGGTGTCCCTGGCCAAGGTCGCCACGCGGGTGATGGCGGGCTCGACCCTCGCAGGCCTGCGTGCCGAGGGCCTGCTCACCGAACCGGTCACCGGCTACGTCGCGGTCAAAGAGGCGGTGCTGCCTTTCAACCGATTCCCTGGCGCGGATCGGATTCTCGGCCCGGAGATGCACTCGACCGGCGAGGTCATGGGGGTGGACACCTCATTCGGCATGGCGTTCGCGAAGAGCCAGATCGCGGCGGGTGACCCACTGCCCGAAGCGGGCTGTGTGTTCATCTCGCTGGCAGATCGTGACAAGAAGGACGGGATCCGGGCCGCGGCGCAATTCGTCGATCTGGGCTTCCAACTCGCGGCGACCGCGGGGACCGCGGCCGCGCTGCGCGCCGCGGGTGTGACCGTCACGGTCGACGTCGCCAAGATCGGCGAACAGGGCGGACCCCACGCGGTCGAACTCATCGAAGCGGGTGAGGTCCAGCTCGTCGTGAACTCACCCCGGGGGCGTGGCCCGCGCGCCGACGGGGACTACATCCGGTCCGCGGCGGGCGTGGCGCACATTCCGATCCTCACGACCGCTGCCGCAGCGCTCGCGGCGGCCAAGGGGATGACTGAATGGTCGACGAGTGAGCTGGTCGTCCGCAATCTGCAGGAGATCCATGGTTCCTAGAGGTCGGCGGTCGGCACGCGCCGGCTCGACGACCGTCGATCTGTCCACCCGGGTCGGGTCGATCACGTTGCCGTCCCCGGTCATGAACGCGTCGGGGACGGCCGGTCATGCCGATGAACTCGGTGACTACGTGGACCTCGCACGTCTCGGTGCGTTCGTGGTCAAATCGCTGTGCGTGGAGCCTTGGAAAGGCAACCCCGCCCCTCGGGTCCACATGACCCGGGCGGGCATGATCAACAGCGTGGGCCTGCAGGGTCCGGGGATCGATGCGTGGCTCGCCACAGACCTGCCGCTCCTTCGTGCTGCCGGGGTGCGGCGGGTCGTGGTGAGTATCTGGGGAACCACCGTGGCTGCGTTCGCCGAGGCCGCTGCGCTGCTCGCCGATGTTCCGGCCGAGGTGATCGCGATCGAGTGCAATCTGTCGTGTCCGAATACCGAGTCGGGCCGCGCACTGTTCGCACACGATCCCCGCGTCGCCGCCGAGGTGGTCTCGGCGTGCGTCGACGCCTCCCGACGGCCGGTGTGGGCGAAGCTGAGCGCCAACACCGACCGTCTCGTCGAGGTGGCCGGAGCCGTGGCCGCCGCGGGTGCGGACGCGGCGACCCTGGTCAACACGCTCTTCGGCATGGTGATCGATCCCGAGACGCGTCGGCCGGTGCTGTCGGCTGGTGGTGGCGGGGTGTCGGGCGCCGCGATCCATCCCGTCGCGGTGCGGGCGGTCTACGACGTCGCCGTCGCCCACCCCGGGCTTCCCATCGTCGGGGTCGGCGGGATCACGACGGGGGAGGACGCGGTCGAGATGCTGCTCGCCGGGGCCAGTGCGGTCCAGGTGGGGACAGCCGTGTTCGCTGATCCGAGGGTCCTCGGTCGAGTCGGTCGCGAACTGGAAGAATGGTGCGCGGCCCACGGCGTCGCGACGTTGCGTGAACTCATCGGAGCAGCCCATGAAAAGAGGTCTTGATGACGGTGCCTGAAGCGGGGCAGGGCGGACGAGCACCCGATTCGGTACGAGATCGCCTTGTGCTTCCCCTGGATGTCGACGATCTCGTGTCCGCGTCCCGGCTCGTTCGGCAGGTCGGCGACTATTTCGGTGTCGTCAAGGTCGGCCTCGAGCTCTACAGCGCCGCCGGCCCCGACGCGATCACCACCTTCGTCGATCAGGGATTCACGGTCTTCGCAGACCTGAAGTTGTGTGACATCCCCACGACGGTGAACCACGCGGCGCGCGTCATGGGAGCCCTGGGCGCCGGCTATCTGACGGTCCACGCGTTCGGGGGCGCCGACATGGTCCGCGCCGGGGTCGAGGGATTCGACGAGGGTGCGAGTGCGGTCGGTTCCACCGAATCGAAGGTCCTGGCGGTGACGGTGTTGACGAGTGACGGCACCGCGCCGCAACACATTCTCGGCCAGAGGGTGAAGGTGGCGCTGGCCGCCGGCGCCGGTGGGATCGTGTGCGCCGGCACCGATGTCACCGAAGCCCGGCAGTACGGTCCACGGCTGACGATCGCCGTTCCCGGTATCCGGCCTCACGGTTCGGCAGCCGACGACCAGGCGAGACGTGTGACCCCGTCCCAGGCGGTACGGGCCGGGGCGGATCTGCTGGTCGTCGGACGGCCGGTGACTGCCGCGGCCGACCCGGTCGCCGCGGCAGCCCGCCTTGCCGCCGAGGTCGAGGCGGCCACGTGAACCTGCTGCGGCGCCTTGCCGCGAATGGGCCGTTTCGCAAGTTCCTCCTACACCCGAGGGTCAGGCCGGTGCTGGCCGGCCTCCTCGCGTTGCGCTTCGTCCCTGCGGCGTTCCAGGTCACCCAGCCGGGTCGCTTTCTCGTTGCGGCACTCACCGGCAGCGGCGAGCAGAACTACCTGCTGCGTGGTTCGGGTCGGCCGGTCGTGGTCCGACACGGCTATGGATCCCTCGAAGTGATGTGGGAGATCTTCCAGGAGCGCTGTTACGACCCACCTGTTGATGTGGCCGAGCGGATCCCTGCGGCACCCCGCATCCTCGATGTGGGCGCGAACGTCGGCGCGTACAGCGCGTTCGCCAGGGTCCGGTGGCCGGAGGCGTCGATCGTGGCGATCGAAGCCGACCCCGAGAACGTCGCGGCGCTGCAGCGCTTCAGCGCGCTGGACGGTACCGGGCGCGTCACCGTGGTCGCCGCCGCGGCGACGACCGCAGATGGCCCGGTGCGCTTCGCGGCCGGCCGCGGGGCCGGGTCCAAGCTCTCCGAGGACGGCGAAGAGGTCGAAGGTGTCGACCTGCTCCCGATGCTGGACGACGCCGACCTGTTGAAGCTCGACATCGAGCAGGGCGAGTGGCCGATCCTCGCCGATCCTCGTCTCGCCATAGGGGGACCGTTGGTGCTGGTCATGGAATACCACCGGCGACGCTCCGGTGACCAGGGAGCCCTCGCCGAGGCTCGACGGCTCCTCACCGGAGCGGGCTTCCGAGTCGGTCCCGTCCGCCCGAATTACTGGGGACACGGCACACTCTGGGCATGGCGAAGCTGAGCACCTTCTTGCCGGGTGGGGTATTGTCCAGCCATGCCGCAGCCACCGAGTCTCACTCCGGAACAGCGTGCCGAGAACCTGGCAAAGGCCGCCCGGGTCCGTCGCGAACGGGCGGAGCTGAAGGACAAGTTGAAGATGGGGATGATCACTCTGCCCGAACTTCTCGACCAGGCCGCTTCCGACGACGTGGTCGCGAAGATGAAGTTGCTGGCCGTCCTGGAATCACTCCCCGGTGTCGGCAAGGTCAAGGCACGGCGGATGATGGACGAGATCGGCATCGCAGAAGGACGCCGCGTTCGGGGCCTGGGCACCCAACAGCGCGCCGCCCTGCTCGAAGCGTTTCCCGCCGGCCGCTGAGCGACGAGGTGCTCCGCCCGGTCGAAACAGGACCAGTGATCCTCTGATCGTCGTGATTTCCGGACCAGGCGGCGTCGGCAAGGGAACGGTCGCGCGCGCCTTGGTGGCAGACGACCCCACGCTGTGGCTCAGCCGCTCGTGGACGACCCGGTCACGGCGCGACGACGAAGCCGCTGCCGCCTACCGCTTCGCGACCGACGAACAGTTCGACGCGGAGATCGACCGTGGCGGATTCCTGGAATGGGCGGAGTTTCAGGGCAACCGCTACGGCACGCCATGGCCGGCTCCTCCCGACGGCGTCGACGTGGTCCTCGAGATCGACACCCAGGGCGCGGCCCAGGTGCACGCGAAAGATCCTGACGCGTTGTTGCTGTTTCTGCGTCCACCGTCGTTCGAGGAACTGCGACGGCGGCTGGTGAGCAGGGGCGATCGGGCCGATCGGGTCGAGGCACGCCTCGAGATCGCGGACCACGAGCGGGCCGAGGCCGTCGAGTTGGGCGCCATCGAGGTCGTGAACGACGATCTGGCATCCTGCGTCGCCGAGATCCGAGAACTGATTCGAGCGGCGCGCGTGAGCTGAGCATCGATCCCGTGGTCCGGGTTCGACGCCATTGCTCTGGTAGGATGGTCGACTGCGCTCGTTGGGGCGCGTACCGATTCGCACCCGAGAGCAGAGAACCGATGGCCTGGCAGCACGACACGATGATGAACCCCCCGATCGAGGAGCTTCTCGACCGGGCCGACTCGAAGTTCCGTCTGGTCACCTTCGGTTCGATGCGCGCCCGTCAGATCAACAGCTATTTCGGGGAACTGGGCACCGCAGAGGTCGGACTGGTGCCGCCACAGGTCACGACCCAGGCCCGCAAGCCACTGTCGGTCGCGTTCGAGGAGATCGCCGCAGACAAGATCGAATGGGTGTCCGCCGAAGAACTCGCCGCGGAGGCGCAGGCCGAGGCCGATGCGGCAGCGGTGGCTGCCGCAGCCGATGGCAGCGCGGAAACCCCAGAGTCCGAGTAGTCCGCACCGGCATTCGGGACAACCATGAGTCTGCGCGGACGTCACATCGTCCTCGGTGTGACCGGCGGAATCGCCGCGTACAAGGCGGTCGAGCTGTGTCGTCGACTCATCGATGACGGCGCGTACGTCTCGCCGATCCTCACTCACGCGGCGACCGAATTCGTCGGCGCGGCCACGTTCTCGGCCTTGGCGTCCGAACCGGCCCGGACCGAACTGCTCGGTGGACCCGAGGTGAGTCCACACACCCATCTGGCGAAGTCGGCCGATCTCGTGGTGGTCGCGCCTGCGACGGCGCACCTGTTGAGCGCGTATGCGACCGGTGCCTCCGGCGACCTGCTGACGGCGACATTGTTGGCGAGTCGTGCCCCGGTGATGGTGTGCCCCGCGATGCACACCGAGATGTGGGAACACCCCGCCGTGCAGGACAACATCGCCACACTGCAGCGGCGCGGCACGTCGATCGTCCCGCCCGCGGTCGGACCGTTGGCCGGGGGGGATTCGGGGGCGGGTCGCCTCGCCGACGTCGCCGACATTCTCGATGCGGTCCGAGGCTTCTTCTCCGAGCAGACCGAGCGTGACCTGCAGGGCTTGCGGGTGGTCATCACCGCCGGAGGCACCCGTGAGCCGATCGATCCGGTGCGCTATCTCGGGAACCGGTCGAGCGGCAAGCAGGGTCACGCGTTGGCCGAGGAGGCCGCGGCCCGTGGCGCGGAGGTCGTCCTGGTGACCACGGTGGAGCGGCCCACATCCAGCGGCGTCGAGGTCCGACACGTCGAGACCGCAGCGGAGATGCACCGTGCGGTCATGGCCGAGTCGCCGGCCGC
Organism: Acidimicrobiales bacterium; assembly: GCA_035703405.1. Lineage (GTDB taxonomy): Bacteria > Actinomycetota > Acidimicrobiia > Acidimicrobiales > Iamiaceae > JAFDWI01. Next base: position 21,690 of record DASSYG010000424.1, read on the forward strand.
CGACGTGGTGATCATGGCCGCGGCAGTGGCCGATTTCCGGCCCGTGCAGGTTGCGCCGAGCAAGATCAAGAAGGCTGCCGGCCCACCGACCCTCACCCTCGAGCCGACCGTGGACATCCTGCGCGAGGTCGTGCGGACTCGCCGGCCGGGTCAGACCGTCGTGGGTTTCGCCGCCGAGACCGACGACGTCGAAGACCATGCTGCGGCCAAGCTCGCCGACAAAGGCGTGGACCTCATCGTGGCCAACGACGTGTCCGCGCCGTCGGTCGGATTCGCCCATGACACGAACGAGGTCGTGGTCCTCACGGCCTCGGGTGAGCGGACCGATGTGCCTCTCGCCGACAAACGGCAGGTCGCCGTCGCGGTGTTCGATGCCGTGGTGCGCAGTCGTCGGTCGGTAGCGTCCGGACCGGAGTGATCGGATCCATGGCGATCCATCGGTTCGGTCCCACCTGTTTCACCTCATTCGTTCTTCCCATTCGATCTTTCCCCAAAGGCAGAGGAGTCAATCAGTGACCAGTTGGACCTTCACCTCCGAGTCCGTGACCGAGGGTCACCCCGACAAGGTGGCCGACCAGATCTCGGACTCGATCCTGGATGCCATTCTGGAACAGGACCCGATGGCCCGGGTGGCGTGTGAGACGCTGGTGACCACCGGGCTCGCCCTGGTCGCCGGAGAGATCACCACGTCGGCCTACGTGGAGATCCCCCACGTGGTGCGTGAGACGATCAAGGCGATCGGTTACGACCGTGAATCGGTCGGTTACGACGGCAACACCTGCGGCGTGATCACGTCGATCGACCCGCAGTCACCCGACATCGCCCAGGGCGTGGACACCGCGTTCGAGACCCGCACGGGTGCTTCGGGCGAGGACGTGTTGAACTCCCAGGGGGCAGGCGACCAGGGGATGATGTTCGGCTACGCCAACAACGAGACTCCGTCGCTGATGCCGCTGCCGATCTGGTGGGCGCACCGCCTGGCTGAGCGCCTCGCCGAGGTCCGCAGGTCGGGTCTGTTGCCGTACCTGCGTCCCGACGGCAAGACCCAGGTCACTTTCGACTACGAGGACGGTGTG
>DASSYG010000015.1:0-10707 GCA_035703405.1 Acidimicrobiales bacterium
CGACGCGACGTGGTCGAGACCTTCGACCTCTCGCACCGTTTCGGTGATCGTCCCGGCGTTTGCGGCCTCAGTGACCGAGCCCGAATCGGTGTGGAACACGACCATCGCGGTCGCCCCGGCACGTGCTTCGGATCGTTCGGCGAGCAGGTCGAGTGCCTGCTGGGACTCCACGCCGGGCACCCCGAAGTCATCGACCGGTTCTCCGCCCGCGAACCGGTCGATGCCGACGACTGCCAGGATCGCCACGAGCCACAGCGCGAGCACGGCACGGTGATGGTCGGCCACCCACCTTCCCAGACGATTCAGCACGTTCGACATGTCAACCTCCACGCATCCTCTGCTTGCAGTTCCTGCATTCTTGCGGTCACTGCAATCTTTCACAACCTGCACGCCGCTACCCTGGGTGCATGGCCACCCCACCGGGTCTGCGCGAACGCAAGAAGCTGCAGCGTCGAAAGCTGATCGAGGACACCGCCCTCGAGCTGTTCGCACGTGAGGGCTTCGATGCCACCACCGTGGAGACGATCGCCGCGGCGTGCGACATCGCCCCGCGCACCTTCTTCTCGTACTTCGCGACCAAGGACGACCTCGTCCTCACCGACTACGCCGACCGCCTCCAGCGGATTCTCGACGCGTTCGCGGCGCGTCCGGCCGATGAGCCCGCCTGGGAAGCGCTCCAGCGGTCGTTCGAGGCGATCGCCGCCGACTACGAATCTGAAGCCGACTCTCTCCGCGCCCGTTTCGCGATCATGGCCACCGCCCCTTCGGTGCGTGCCCGCAGCCTGGAGCTGCAACTCGGATGGGAGTTCGCGCTCGCGGAGCGTCTCGCCGAGCGGGCCGATGTCGCCGACGACACCGTCGCCCGGTTGCTCGCCGGCACCGCACTGGCGATCATGCGGGGCGCGTTGCGCCAGTGGCTCACCTCGGGGACCGACTCCCATCCTCCCGAGCTGATGCGCCGAGGATTCTCCCTCGCCGGGAACGGCTTCGACCACTTGTGAGGCCGGGCGCCCGACGTGCTCACACGAGAGCGAAGACGGCGCCCCCGGCAACCCCGACGCCGACCACGACGAGCACACCGGCGAAGACACGCAACAACAGACGCTGGTCGACACGATCGGCGATGCGCTCGCCGGCGATCACCCCGACCACTGCAGCGATCACAAAGGGCAGGGTCACGCCCCAATCGATGTGACTGGTCGACAGCCGGGCAAGAAGCGACACGGCGCAGTTGAACGCCACCACGACAAGTGCGGTACCGATCGATTCAGCCATCCCGAGACCGAGCAGGAGGGTCAGGGCCGGGACGATGACGAAGCCACCCCCGACCCCGAACAGACCGGTCAGAAAGCCGACGCCGAGGCCGACCGTGACGACGAGTGCGGCTGCACGCACCCCATCGGCGGTTGCGCTCATCGAGGTCCCCGTGGGGTCGAGGTCGCGTGCATCGGTGCCGCTGTCGCGCTCTGCAGCGCGGGTACGCGACGGGCAACTCACCGCCATCCGCCAGGCGGCGATGAAGATCAGTCCACTGAACGCAAGGAGCAGCACATCGGGATCGATGCCGCCGTTCACCGTGTTCCCGGCCAGCGAACCGGGGATCCCGGCGAGCGCGAGGGCGGCAGCGATCCGAAGACGGACCCGCCCGCCCCGGCGATGACGAGCGCTGCCGACCACCGCGGCGACCCCGACCAGCACGAGGCTGGTGGTCGTCGCCTCCTGGGGAGCCTGACCGGCGGCGTACACCAACACCGGCACCGCGAGGATCGACCCGCCGGCACCCAACGCGCCGAGGGCGATGCCGATGAGCAGACCGAAAGGTGAAACCAACAGGGCGCGCATCGCTCAGGGCTGCCGTGTGGTTCGGGGAACGAGGCGGTCGCTCACACGACGACCGGTCGGCGCAGCCATCGCAATGTCTCGGTAGCACCCGAGAGTTCGAGACGGCGGTCCAGGACCGGATTGTTCCCGCTCTGGCTGGTGTGACACCGGATAGCTCGACGTTGCGTGTGTCGGTCGACCGAAAGGACGATGTCGATCGCGGTGTCTTCTCGCCCGACGAAACCCGCGCCGAACTCCGCCCCGAGTGCATCGGCCACCCGGGCGGGCAGGGCCCACGCGAGTACGGGCAACCTCGGTGTCGCTTCCAGCGCGGCCCGGGTCGCGCAGATGTGGTCGGGGTGACCGGTGATCCCTCCGTCGTCGAACACGACGAGCAGGTCCGCGTCGAGGTTGTTCGCCTCTTTGGTGACCTCCGCGGCGAGCTGAGTGACGGGAACCTCGCAGAGATGTCCGTCGGGGTGACCGCTCATCGCCAGCCGGCTCACCCCGAGCGTCTCGGCGGCGCAACGGAGCTCGGCAGAACGGCGTTGGGCCAACGGCGAGCCGTCAGTGCCGAGCGTCGAGGCCGCGCCGTCGGTGAAGCACAGCAGCGACACCGACGCGCCCCGCTCCGCGAAGGAGTCGAGAACGGCTCCGAGGCCGAAGCTCTCGTCGTCGGGGTGGGCGCAGACCGCGAGCACCGACCGGGCGGAGACCGGCCCATCAGCCACTGGACGGGTCGATCGCGTGCAGGGCGGTGGCCAGGCTGCGACGAACATCACCGGCGAGAGCGGCCAGATTCTCCTCGTCGGACAGCCTCGCCATCGCGGCGGGGTCGAACATCTCCACCACGGTGCCCGCGCCGTCGGCGTCGCTACGCACCACGACGTTGCAGGGCAGGACCGCGGCGATCGAGGGCACGAGCTCGGTCGCCCGGTGGGCGAAGCCGGGGTTGCAGGCGCCGAGAATCACCTGGTCGGCGGCTTCGACGCCGAGCTTGGCCCGCAACGTAGCGGCCAGGTCGATTTCGGTGATGATGCCGAAGCCCTGATCCTCCAGCGCCGCTCGGGTTGCGGCGATCGTGGCGGCGAAGCCAGCTGGGATCGTCCGCGACATCGTGAACGTCGGCTTTGCGGTGGTCGCCATGGTCATGAGATTGCTCCCCTTCGATGGAAGTTGGAAATACCCGGCAGGGTATCTACGATTCGTGTCATCATACCCCCTGGGGTATCACCGGACAACCGCCGACCGGCGGGCGCGCGACAGGAGCGACTTCATGGAACAACGACCCGACGGACGCGGACGGCTCGGCCGTCTCGGCACAGGCGTGCTCCGCCACGGCCGATTGACCGCAACGATCTGGGTGGCGGTCGTGGTCGGTCTCGGGATCTTCGCGCCCCAGGTGGAACACCGCCTCTCCGGTGCGGGTTGGGAGGCCTCAGGCTCTGAGTCGGTGGTCGTCCGCGACGTCGTCCACGAAACCTTCGGCGGCACCGACGCCACCGCGATCCAGGTCGTCGTCGCCGACACCGGGAGCCCGGTCACCGTCGGTCACGGGGCGAGGGTCATCTCCGAAGCGACCAGACTGCTCGAAGCCGATCCACGCATCTCCACCGTCGTGCCACCCCAGGCGGGGGCGACCCTGAGTCGCGACGGCCACACCGCGATTCTCGTCGCCGGCGCAGCCGTGGACGCGAATGAGATGGTCAGAGCTGCCGACGACCTCAAAGGCCCGCTCCAGAAGCTTTCTGGCAGCGGGGTCGAGGTCAACCCCACCGGGGCATCACTGCTGTGGTCGGACTTCAACACGGCGAATCTCTCCGCGATGATGAAATCCGAGATGCTGTCCTGGCCGGTGACCCTGGCCATTCTCGTGCTCGCGTTCGGCGCGCTCGTCGCCGCCGGCCTCCCGCTGCTGCTCACGATGGCCGGACTCGTCGCGTCGGCCGGTTCGCTGGTCCTGATCAACCAGGTCGTACCCGTCTCGATCTGGGCGATGAACTTCGCCATGATGTTCTCCCTCGCGTTGGGCATCGACTACGCGCTGTTCATGGTGGTGCGCTACCGGGCCGCCCGCGCGGCCACCGGAGCGACGCCGGCAAGCGCGGTCGCCGAAATGATGGACACCGCCGGCAAGGCGGTACTGCTGTCGGGTCTGACCGTGTTGATCTCGCTGTCCGCGGTGCTGTTGGTGCCCTCACCGGCCTTCCGATCGATGGCCGGAGGCATCATGGCCTCGGTGGCGTTCGTACTGGCGGCCACGCTCACCCTGTTGCCGTTGGTGCTCGCCAAGCTCGACACCAGAATCAACTCCTTTGCCCTTCCGTGGGTGCGTACCGGCGAACACCGCTCTACCCGGTTCGCGGCATGGGGGGAGCGTCTGTGGGCGCACCCATGGGCCTATGGAACCGCGGCATTGGCCGTCCTGCTTCTCGCCGCAGCCCCGATCGTGGGTCTGCGCACGTCGATGCCTTCGATCAAGGTGCTCCCGAAAGACGCGTCGGCCCGTGTCGGCTATGACCAGGTGCAAGCCGCGTTCGGACCGGGGGCTCCCGGGATGCTCCAGGTGGTCACCGACCGCGCCGGTGTCGAACCGACCATCGAGGTCCTCAGCGGCGACCCGGGGATCGCCGGAGTCCTGCCCGCGATGGCTGCTCCCGACAACAGTGATCACGCGCTGATCCAAGCCGTGCCCACCGTGGACCCCTCCGATGCGATTTTGGGCGCGACCGTGGAACGGCTGCGCCACGACCTCGGCGACACCGCGCAGATCGGTGGCGCGGCCGTGGAGAATCTCGATCTGAAGTCCCAGCTCGACACGTCCACCCCGGTGGTGATCGGCGTCGTCGTCGCGCTCGGCTTCGCCTTGTTGCTCATCGCGCTTCAAGCCCCACTGTTGGCGATCATCGGTGCGTTGGCGGCGCTGCTGTCGACCGCCGCTGCGTTCGGCCTCGCCCGGGTGATCTTCCAGAATGGCGTCGGCGCGGACCTTCTCGGATTCGAATCCCAGGGGTTCGTCGATGCATGGGCACCCGTGTTCTTCTTCGCGATGATCTACGCGATCGCGATGGACTACACGGTGTTCCTGCTCGCTTCGGCCAAGGAGCACTACGAGAAGAGCGGCAGCCCCAAAGACGCGATGGTCGGAGCGCTGGCCCACTCGGGCCGGGTGATTTTCGCCGCCGGAGCCGTGATGGTCGCGGTGTTCTTCACGTTCTCGATCGCCGGGCCGATCCCGCCCAAGGAGATGGGCATCATCTTGGGGATCGCCGTCCTGCTCGACGCCTTTCTGGTACGCCTCGTGCTTCTTCCGGTGCTGCTGCGTCTCACGGGGCGGGCGGCGTGGTGGGTGCCACGGCCACTCGCGCGGATCCTGCCGAACATCTCGTTCTCCCACGGCTGACCCGCCGGCGTGCGCGTGGCGCACCGCCGCGTCGGGAGCGGACAGATCCCTGTCGTGCCCGATGAACACCTCGAGGACGCGGTCGCTTGCATCGCGGCCCATCGACGCGTCACCTGGGCTACTGATGGGTGAGGCCGACACCGTCCTGGCAGTGCGGGCCTCCCCAATGCTCGACGATTCGGCCGTCGCGGATGCGCAGGATCGCCGTGCCGTTGATCGTGACCGGCTTCCCGGTGGGCTCCACGTCGTAGAAAGCGGCGCCCGTGTGGGTACCGGTGACCGTCCAGTTCGACACGACGAGATCATCGGATTCGATGAGCAGGTCGACGGTGAAGTCCATGTCGGGAAAGGCGGCGCGCACCTGTGCCCACCACACCACTTCGTGGGCCCGCACGTCAGTACCGACCGCCGCAGGATTGACCCGGCCGGTCACATGGCTCACGAAATCGGGCGACCAGAAGGCGTAAACCGCTTCGGAGTCGCCGGCGAACATGGCATCGCTGTAGTCCCCGAGGAGCTTCAGATTCTCGGACATCACCTCATCCTTTCACGTTGCATCCGAGCGCGCAGGCAGCGCCAAAGCGAAAATGTCATGCCCCGTCGTCGGGACGACGCAGAGAAAGCCCGGCCGGCACCCGCCACCCCGAACAGGTAGCTCGACCTCGTCGAGACGTTGGGTGCCTCCGAGGCCGACGCGCACCCTCGATGGCGGCTTCCGCGACCAGATCGGCATCACGACCTGGCTGCGTCTCGACCCCGACGGCCTGAAGGGGTGGCAACCGATTCCCGGTCGATGATCACGCGCGCGAAGTGTTCGATCGCATCGTCGATGCGGGTCGATCGCAACGAATGGAAGAAACCGAAGTTGTGGTGCATGCCGGGGATCTCGGCGTGCACCACCGGCCGGGTCGAAACTGCGTCGAGTGCTTCGGCGAACGCCCTGACATCGTCCGGCAGCACGAGGGTGTCGACCGACCCGTGCACGATCAGAAACGGCGGCGCATCCGGGCCGATCAGCTCGGCGGGACCGCTCGGGTCCGTACCGGCGCCGCCGACCTCGCCGTAGTAGCCGTACAGTCCGATGACCCCGCTGACCTCGGTGCCACTCAGCGCCGCGGTGGCAACGAGATGTGCTCCTGCAGACCCACCCGCGACGAACAGCGTGTCGGGGTCACCGCCCCACTCGCTCGCATGGGTCCGCGCCCATTCGATCGCGGCGCGGGCGTCGGCGAGCTGATCGGCATAGCTCACGCCGCGCAAGCGATAGTCGGCGGTCACACACACCCAACCGTGCGCGGCGAAGCGGGTCAACAACGGATGGCCGCCGAGCTTCTTCGACCCCATCACGAAACCTCCCGGGTGCAGATACACCAGCACCGGCGCGCCGGCTCGCCGCCGACGACGCGGCACGTACACGTCGAGGCGGTTGCCCCGGCGAGACGGGCCGTAGCTCAGGTTGGCGATCCGCCGCACATCGGGACGCCACGACACGAACGGCACCAACACGATCCGCCACCACAGGGGCCGAGTCGCCGACGGGGGGTCACCCGGTCCGAAGGTCTCGGCGAACGCCTCGGCCAGGGTGGGCCGTGCCTTGCGCATCCGGGCGAGCAACTGGACGAGCACGACGACATCGAACGCTACGACAACGACGACGACCCACCACAGCGCCTCGTCGGTCTCGGGACGAGACAGGGTCGACCAGGTCCCGACCGCGAGCCACAGCATCCCCAGCAGGGGGAGTTCGCAGATGAGCCACGCGACGCCGAAGCGCAGGTTGAACGGCGACGAATGCCGCGGCATCGGCGGTCGCAGCGCGAGCCACGCGAACACGCCCACCAGCACGGCGGTGCTCGTCGCGCCGCCCATCAGTCGATCTCCTCAGGCGCGGCCTGCATGCTGGGCCCGAGGGCCGTGCTGCCCGCGGGCAGACCGGCCGGCTCAACCGGCCTGCCCGCAAGCGTCTGCGCGTTCGCCATGGCTTTCCAGGGTACGGACACGTTCGACACGGTCACACCGGAATGCGTTCGGGTTCGGACTCCACCCACTCGGATTCGGTGTCGTCGGCGGGCGCCTCGACCGACCGCTCGGGCGCTTCGACTGACACGTGGGGGACGATGCGGTCCAGCCAGGCGGGGAAATACCAGTTGGAACGTCCCAACAGGTGCATCAACGACGGAACCAGGACGGTGCGCAGGATGAAGGCGTCGATGAACACGGCGCTCGCCAAGCCCAGGCCGAGCAGTTTGATGACCCGCACGGGTTCGAGGAGGAACCCGGCGAACACGGCGATCATGATCGTCGCTGCGGCGGTGATGATGCCGCCCGTCGTTCCCTGGCCGACCCGCACTGCCTGTTCGTTGTCGCCGCTGTGCACCCATTCCTCATGGATGCGACTGACGAGGAAGACCTGGTAGTCCATCGAGAGACCGAAGATGATGGCGAAGAACAATACCGGGGCCCACGGCTCGATCGGGCCGCCACCTCCGGAACCGAGCAGGTCCGAGAACCAGCCCCACTGGAACAGGGCGACGACGACTCCGAACGATGCGCCCGCGGCCAGCAGGTTCATGATCGCCGCGGTGAGCGGCACGACGAGGCTTCTGAAGGCGACCAGCAACAACACGAACGACAACCCGACGACCGCGCCGATGAACAGCGGCATCTTCTCACCCAGCACCTGGGCGAAATCGACCTGGACGGCCGTTCCCCCGAACACGTACACGTGGTTTGCGGTGCCCTCGTAGACGGGCGGGAGCACGTCGTCACGCAGATGGTGGACCAACTCGGTGGTCGCCTCGTCCTGAGGAGCCGTCTGCGACTTCAACGACACCAGCGACAGCTCCGACGTCAAGGGCTGCGGCGCCACGAACACACTCGCCGGGTCGACGTCGTCGACCTCACCGATCGTCGCGCCCAGGCGTTCGGCGGTAGCGTGCGCGTCGGGACCGTCGACCACGAGCGTCAATGTCGAGTTGTACCCGGGCCCGAAATGCTGCGCGATCAGGTCATAGCCTTCGCGGGTCGTGCTGCCCGACGGATCGTTTCCCTGGTCGGCGTGGCCGAGCCGCATCGACAGCATCGGCACCGCCAACACCACGACGACGATCGCACCGATCGCCCCCAGCGCGACACGCCGACGGCTGACCAGCGCCGACCACTTCGCCCATCCACCGACCTCCTCGGCACCGATGAACTCTCCGGCTCGCACCGCCCGACGATGACGGCGGGTCAACACCCGCAGGCCGAGAATCCGCAACATCGCCGGCAGCAACGAAAGTGAAGCGACCATCGTGAGGCCGACCGCGACGGCGGTGCCGATCGCCATGCCGTAGAAGAAGCCGACGCCGAGCGCCACCAGGCCGAGCATCGCGATGCACACCGTCGTCCCGGCGAACAGCACGGCCCTTCCCGAGGTGTCGATCGCCGCCTCGATGGAGGCCTCCACGCCCATGCCGCGGCGCAGGTTGCGTCGGTGGCGGGTGACGATGAACAGCGCGTAGTCCACGCCGACACCGATGACCATCAACTGCGTCAACTGCGGGGTGACATCAGGAACCGACATCGCGTGGGACAACATCGCGATCAGAGCGAGTCCGCCCGTGAGCGCCGCGGCGGCGCCCAACAGGGGAAGCGCCGTCGCGCCGACGGTGCGGAACACGATCGCCAAAATCACGAACGCGGCCAGAAAGCCGATCAGCACCGCGCTGCCGCCTTCGCCCTGATCGACCCCGGCGAACACGTCGCCGGTGAACGCCACCTCGAAGTGGTCGTTCCGCAGTGTTTCCAGATGCTCATAGGCCGCGGTGAACTGGGACACGTCCGCGTTCTCGGCGGCCCAGTCCACTTCCGCGATTGCCGTCGATCCGTCCTTCGACAGCAGGGTCGGTTGCCCCGGCGAGATCGCCGCGCGTCCATCGAAACAGGTCACCTTCTGCCAGGGGGTGGCCACCCGATTTACCCCGATGTCCTTGGCGCACAATGCGGCGAAGCGGTCGGTCACCTCCGTCGGGGCTTGCTCGAGGTTCCCACGGTCGGTGTGCAGCACAACCTGGCCACCGAATCCGCTCTGGTCGTCCTGGCCGGCCTGCTCGAGCAGGTGCACGACCTGGTTCGTCTCGGTGCCGGGCAAGCTGAAGTCGTTCTTGTAGTCGGCGCCACCGAGCGCGCCGGCGATCGACTGGACGGCCACGAGGGCGACCAGCCATCCGGCGAGCACCCACCAGCGTCGGCGGATCGCGAATCGGGCAATGCGTTTCATGGGAAGCTCCCTGGGTCGTCGGCTTGCCCTACTCAGCGTGCGTCTCGAAACGGTCGGGAACGTCCGCCAAGTGGCGGAATTGTCCACGGCGACCGCGCGGGCGCCCCGAGGTCCGCCACGTGGCGGATGTCTCGGCGCCGTCACCGGGCGATGATCGGTGCATGGACTTGTTGCTGCGTTGTGATCACACCGATCCCCCGGCAGGTCGACTGCACCGACTGCCGCTTTCCCACGAGCAGGTAGCCGACGATCGGTCAGACCCGGACGCCCCGCAGACCATCGAGTTCTCGGGTTGGCTCGGTCTGCTCCGCGCCCTGTCCGACGTGTTCACCGAATCTGTAGACGAGCACGCATCCTGCCCTCACCCCTAGTCTCGATCCCATGAACGCGGGACCGGATCCGAAGCTTCGCGGTCGGTCGGCCGAGATCGATCAGGTCGAAGCGGCACTCGAGAGATCGGCAAACGGCGAACAGCGCATCGTGCTGATCGACGGAGAAGCCGGCATCGGCAAGTCCCGGCTGCTCACCGAAGCGGCAACGCGGGCAGCGATGCGCGGCTTTCACGTCGCCGCCGCGACCGGAGACGAGATGGAACTGTCGCGGCCCTTCGGGCTGATCGCCGACGCCTTGGGTTGCAACCGCACCGCTGACGACCCCCGGCGGGCCGAGATCGCTTCGCTGCTCGCGGGCCGTGACCGCGCAAGCGGGCCGGTGACGGTGACCAGCGACCCGGGCCTGCGTTTCCGGGTCGTGGACGCCATCTGTGACCTGGTCGTCGACCTCGCCCGCGACCGTCCCGTGTGCATCGCCCTGGATGATCTGCAATGGGCCGACTCGGCGACCCTGCTCAGCATGACGAATCTTTGCCACGCCACCGAGGGGCTGCCCATCGCATTGCTGGCCGGCCATCGACCCCTGGGCCGGACGTCGCCACTGTCGAGAACCGTCGCGGCGCTCGACGATGCGGGCGCAGGGCATCTGTCGTTGCGCCCGCTCGACGACGATGCCGTCCACGCGGTCGTGGCCGACCTGCTGCAACGAGAACCTGATCCGGGCCTGCTCGCCGCCGTGTCGGGCGCAACAGGGAATCCGCTGTTCGTCATCGAGTTGATCCAGTCGATCATCGGCGAGTACGAGCTCGCCCACGGCGCGGAGGTGTCCACGGTCAGCGCCGAGACCCTTCCCGATTCGGTGCGGCTCACGATCCTGCGTCGCCTCAGTA
>DASSYG010000141.1:0-2756 GCA_035703405.1 Acidimicrobiales bacterium
CGAAGGTCTCGACCACGTCGCGTCGGTCACCGACCCGCTCGGCGGGCCGAGGTCGATCTCGCCGGACCAGCGCACCGCGTTCGCAGCCGTCCAGTACGACGGGCCCACCAAGGACATCGGACACGACGGTCTCGATGCGCTGGTCGCCACCGCGCCCTCCGAGCAGGCGACCGGGGTGCAGGTCTCCTACGGCGGGGAGCTGCCCACGGTGCTCAAGGAACGCTCCGAAGGGCCAGGGGAGATGATCGGTGTGCTGGTCGCGCTGATCATCCTGATGATCGCTCTGCGTTCGGTCGTCGCCGCGGGCACGCCGATCGTCGCGGCGCTCATCGGCCTCGTCACCGGGCTGTCACTGGTCGGGCTGGTCGGCGCGCTGGTCGACATTCCCTCGATCGCGCCCCGACTGGCGACGATGATCGGGCTCGGTGTGGGCATCGACTACGCGCTGTTCGTTTTGAGCCGCCACCGAGATCAACTCGCCCAAGGCATGGACCTGCGCACTTCGATCGGGCGCACGAATGCGACCGCCGGAGCGGCCGTCGTCGTCGCGGGTGGCACCGTGGTCGTGGCGATTCTCGGTCTCGGATTCGCCGGCATTCCCTTCGTCGCCGCACTGGGTTGGGCCGCCTCCATCGTCGTCGCGGTGGCGGTGCTCGTCGCGGTCATGCTGCTCCCCGCGGTTCTCCGGCTTGCCGGGGCCAGGGTGCTCCCGAAGTCCGCACGCGCGGTCGCAGCCCGGTCGATCCCAGGCGCCTCCTCGACGATGAACGATCCTCTGGTGAGCGCTCCGGTCGGCAATGCGCTCCCGGCATCGCCGGGACCTGAGATCGGTGAGCCGGCCGAGCTGCGTGGTTGGATGCATTGGGCCCACGCGGTCGCTCACCGTCCCTGGCCCGCAGCCGTCGGCGCTACCGTGATCCTCGTGGTCATGGCCACGCCCCTGCTCGGGATGCGACTCGGTCAGGCCGATGCCGGGACCGACCCGGCCTCGATGACCCAACGCAAGGCGTACGACCTGCTCGCGGCCGGGTTCGGCCCCGGCTTCAACGGCCCGCTGCTCGTCGTTGTCGAGTTGACCAAGGCCACCGATCCGGGGGTTCTCGACGACATCGCCACTGCGCTGCGCAGCGAGCCCGGGGTGAGCGCGGTGGCCCCGCCCGAGACGAACAAGGCGGGTGACACCGCCTTGTTCACTGTCATCCCCACCAGCAAGCCCCAGGACGAGGCAACCAGTGACCTTGTCCACCGGCTGCGCAACGACGTCCTGCCCACTGCCACGGCCGACACCGGGGCTGAAGCACTCGTGGGCGGTCCCACCGCCGGGTTCATCGACCAGTCCGACCGGATCGCCCAGCGTCTGGGATGGTTCATCGGCGCGGTCGTCGCCCTGTCGTTCATTCTGTTGATGATCGTGTTCCGGTCGATCCTGGTGCCCGTCACCGCAGCGGTGATGAACCTGCTGTCGATCAGCGCCGCCTACGGCGTGGTGGTCGCCGTGTTCCAATGGGGGTGGGGCCGCGACTTCGTCGGCCTGGCCGAAGCCGTCCCGATCGCCTCGTTCGTCCCGATGATGATGTTCGCCATCCTGTTCGGACTGTCGATGGACTACCAGGTGTTCATCCTGTCCCGTATCCGCGAGGAGTACCACGCGGGCCACACCAACATCGCCAGCGTCGTGGTCGGCCTCGGCGCCACCGCGAAGGTCATCACCGCCGCCGCACTCATCATGATCAGCGTCTTCCTGGGGTTCGTCGCCAGCGACGACCCGGTGGTCAAGATGATGGGCATCGGACTGGCGACAGCCGTCGCGGTCGACGCCACGATCGTCCGGATGATCCTCGTGCCCGCGGTCATGTCGCTGATCGGTGACGCGAACTGGTGGCTGCCCCGGTGGTTGGACCGGATCCTGCCCGACATCGATCTCGGAGGCAGGGCCACCGAGGCACCGATCACCCAAGGCAGGGCCGCCGCAGGGCAGGTACACCGAAAGTGAGCAGTGCTGTTCACGTCGATCGACGTGACCGCCGTGAGTCGGGGCGCATCACCTGTCGCGTCAGGTCGCGGAAGCCCTCGATGCCTTCCCGCCCCGACCAGCCGATCGCGCCGAGTTGTGCGTCGGTCAACGGTTCGGTGAGCACGATGTAGGTCCACACCGGAACCTGTTTGGTGGCGAGCGGGGCGAACCGGTGCGACCAGGCGTTCGTCGCGAACACGACCTTGTCGGCGCGCACCCATCCCGACGGGGTGACCATCACCGAGCGACTCCGATCACCTCGGCCTCGACGAGTGCGATCCGCAGTACGTGTGCCGGTTCGGCACCTCAGGTCGACCTGGTCATCCGCCGTAGGGCGCGCAGCGCCTGCATGGCCAGCCCCAGAAACGTGAGGGTCCACGCCATGCCGGCCAGCACGAGTGTCGCCGCCGGCAGCCACGACAACTCGTCCAGGTCGATGATCTCGAGCATCCGGTACGTCGACGCGGCGTACATGCCCAAGGGGAACACCAGCGCCCAGAAGGACGGGTGGTAACGGAGCGGCACCCCGCGGACCAGGTGGCGCCAGACGCCGATCGCGATCATCACCGGGAACCAGAATGTCGCCGTGGCCCAGGCCAGCACGACGAGCACTTCGATCGTCGGAGCGGTCCGGGTCATGTAGCCAGAGGCGTCGATCGCCTCCACCAGGTTCGAACCTGCCAAGACGGTGATCGCCACTGCACCGGCGGCGATCCAGGCGGGTGGGGCGGCCTCGGTGGGA
>DASSYG010000248.1:0-2268 GCA_035703405.1 Acidimicrobiales bacterium
GAACTACACGGATCCGTCGTCTGTCACGGCTGCGCCACTGAACACCACGGGGTGATTTTCTGAATTCAAGGGGGCAGGTCTCTATCAGGACCGGGTCGGGCGGCCGATGCCGGATTCGATAGAACCCGTCTGGGCGAAGCCGAACGGGGCAAAAGCTCGCGCCGTGCTTACCAACACATTCGCGAGCCCGCCGCCACACTCCCTGACACCTGTCGGGGACTGACGACCCGGCGGCGAACCCCGTTCGAGGTTTCGCGCGACGAAGGTTTCGCGCGACGAACACGAGACCGTCAAGCCTCCGCCACTCGGGGGTGTCGGTTTGCCGGACTCCGACGCGTCGCTCAGCATTTCGATGCGTTCCCAGATCACCCAGAAGCACCGCCCGGTCTCCGACTCGGACAGCCCGCCGGACTCGATCAACGGTCCTAGCCGCAAGGGCTATTCCCGGCGGAACGCTGGTCGGGCGCCCACCGGCCACCTGCAACACGGCGGGGGACGTCCGGCCAGATCATACATGCGATCGGCCGATCACACTTATCGCCAAGTTCTCGGCCAGACCCGCAATATGAGTACGGCTGAATCCGAAAGAACGTACGGATGATTCCGAAGCTGGGGTAGAAGTGCATCGTGACCGACCTGATCGACCGCCGTCTCAGCGCCGATCGGGACTGTCAGGGCGCACACGGTCACCTGTCGGAAGCGTCGCCGAGGTAGCTGATCAGTCGCTGGGCCACATCGACCGGGCGGCTCTTCGCGACCAGGTGGCCGCCGGGCATCACCTCGGCCTGTACACCGAGGCGTTCCTGGGCGATACGGCGTTGGAACTCGGCGGGGAACATCCGGTCGTCGCCTCCGACCAGCACGTGGATGGGCACGTCGGGCCAGGTCGTGAACGTGCACGGCTGGCCGAAGGGCGTGTCGGCTGGTTCCCGGTCGCCACCAGCCATCTCGGCCTTCACGTGCTCGGGGATGTCGTGCAGGAACACGGTTTCGGGGTCGAAGTCGTTTGATCGTCCGGCTGCCGCGTTGGCGGCCCGGCGGGCCTCGTCGGACCCGGTGGCGCCAAACCACTCGCCCGGGGTTTCGCCGGGCAACGGGATCATCGCGTTGACCAGCACGACGTGCGCCAACGCGGCGCGTTTGGTGATCATCGGCACAGTGAACCCGCCCATCGACTGGGCGACGAGCACGACACCGCGATGATCACCGATCGCCCCGTCGGTGATCGCGGCGTACTCGGGCAGGCCCGCCGCCGGATCGTCGCCGGGGAAATCGACAGGGAGCGCAGTGTGCCCGCGGGCAGCCAGCTCGGCAGCGGTTTCACGCCAGTAGTCCTCACCGGCGCCGCCGGCCCCCGGGATCAGAACGAACGTTGCCCCCATGTCAATCCCATTCCACGATTGGGCTGCGCCACGTCGCGCCGACCTTCTCGAACCGGTCGAACCTGCACGGGGGCATCATCAGGAACCTGCCCGGGCGGCTTCGACGGCGGCGATGTCGATCTTGCGCATCTGCATCATCGCGTCGAAGGCACGCTTCGCGGCTGCTCGGTCGGGATCGACGATCGCGTCGAGCAACACCCGCGGGGTGATCTGCCACGACACGCCCCATTTGTCTTTGCACCAGCCACAGACACTCTCGCTGCCGCCGTTGCCGACGATCGCGTCCCACAGCCGATCGGTTTCGGCCTGATCCTCGGTCGCGATCTGAAACGAGAACGCTTCGCTGTGGGTGAACTCGGGCCCACCGTTCAACCCGACACAGGGGATGCCGCACACCGTGAATTCCACGGTCAGGATGTCGCCTTCCTTCCCGGAGGGGTTGTCGCCCGGAGCGCGCGTGATCGCTCCGACCTCGCTGTCGGGAAACGTCTCGGCGTAGAACTGCGCCGCATCGAGGGCCCCTCCCTCGTACCACAGGCAGATCGTGTTCTTGTGGGTCAAGGGAGCAGGTCCAATCATCGGGGGACAGGTCGGTCACCAGCTCAGACGGATCCGCGGCCCCGAAATCATCGCGCCACACCGATCATGCCGCCGGAGCGACGGCGCGAGTTGCTCGACCTGGAGGGGCGACCCGACACCTCTGTCGAGGAACGCGTCGAACCCACCCAACGAGCCTGAGAGGCCGGCCGAGTCCGAGGGTGCGACACCACAGCTCGGGCGCTGGTCGGGGAGCGACGATGCACCGGCCTGCTGCCGATACGCACCCCGAGGACGGTGCAGCAGCAAGCGCCGCGCTCGCTTATGAGTCGTCGTGTCGGTGGCAGAC
>DASSYG010000335.1:0-2182 GCA_035703405.1 Acidimicrobiales bacterium
CCTGCCGAGGGAATACATCGAGATCGCCGGCGCCGAACATGGGTGTGTCACCTCGAACAACACGATCGCCGCACAACGCACGGTGATCGCCCGTCAGACGCTCGGATTCCTTCAGCGCTACGTGAACGACGACGAGCGCTACAAGGCCGTCATGTGTCCGACTCCGGCGAGCGGCGGGGTGCTTTCGGACAGCCGCTCGTCATGTCCACTGTGAGGAGCCCCGCGGTCAGCGAGTCGTCTGGGTGACGGGCCTTCTGTCACGCAGCACCTGGTACTGCCGTGCCGGGTGGGCACAGGGCTCTCGCGCCGTCGGCGGGCCAACCTCCGGGTCGCCTCGCAACGCCACCGCACCGGTCGGCGCGTACTGCAGGATGTAGGCCTTGCGAACGCCGTCGGTCGTGTTCGGGCCGGTCAGATGCGGCGTGAGCGACGAGAACACCACGGCGCCGCCCGCGGGAACTTCGGCTGCGACTGCCGCGACGGGCGGGTCGGTGAAACACTCGTAGCCGAGCGGGTCGACGTAGGTGTGGGCGAGGGTGCCGAGGCGATGCAGCCCGGGGGCGACCATTGGGCAACCGTTGGCGCGGCTCGCATCGGTGAGCGCCATCCAACACGTCAGATACTGCTGGGGTTCGACGTAGGTGTAGCCGTTGTCCTGGTGCCAGGGGAAGCGGCGCGGCTTGGTCGGCTTCTTGTACACGGCCTGATCCCAGTAGAGGCTGACGTCGCCGCTGATGAGGTCGGCGCAGACATCCAGCAGCACCGGGTGTCGACTCACCTGCGCCGCCACCGAGGAGCGTTCGACCAGGTGTGTGGTGAACGTGATCGCTCCGGTCTCGGCGATCAGCACGCGACCACCATCGGCCTGGGCGAGCGCCGCGTCGGTTTCGGCTTCGAAGCGGTCGAGTGCGGCGACCACTGCCACCAACTCGTCGGCGTCGAGGACCTCGGGCAGCACCAGGTAGCCGTCGGTATCGAAACGCGCCACCTGTTCCTCGGTGAGTCGCCGGAACGGCCCGGTGCGGTCCTGCCAGGTGAAACCGGTGTTCCAAGCGTGCCGCCTGGGGCCGGTGGTGTGTTCAGATGGCTGCGCGGTCGGATCGGTTCGGGGCTCGCTCACCCTTTGGAGGGTAGGTCGGCCTGTCAGGCGGGGTCGAGGATCACCACGGGGATCTCTCGCGTGGTCTTGGCTTCATAGTCGGCGAACCCGGGAGCGGCGGCCTTCTGGGCGTTCCAGATCGACGTGCGTTCGTCACCGGTGGCCGTTCGTGCGATGAACTCCCGGGTGTCGGTGCCGATCTCGGCAGTCACCTCTGAATGGCCGACGAGATTGTGATACCAGTCGGGGTGAGTCTCGGCACCGGCTTTGGACGCGAACACCGCGACGCGGCCGTCGTCGAGATCGCGGTACATCACCGGATTGATCCGCTGTTTCCCGGACTTCGCACCGGTGGTGTGCAGGAGCAGCAGCGCCCCGCCTTCGAACGGTCCGCCGACCTTGCCCTCGTTGGCCCGGAATTCCTCGATGACCTTCTGGTTCCAGTCCTGTGCTTCGCTCATCGATGTGCTCCTCAGACGTATCGGTCCGTCGCGCTTGCGACGGTCTACCGCCTCGGAAACACCTCGATCGCTCTGGTCATTCCGACCGCCGCGAGAAAGCCGGGCCGCCGTTCAGTTCGGAAGGGTCCCGAGGAGTCGTTCGACCTTCGCATCCCAGCGGGCCAACGCGTCGAGGTCGACCTCGGCCGGATAGCGCTTGCCCATCGGTCGCAGCAACGCACCCCGAGCGAGACGGGGCACCATGATCTTGGCGACCTTCGGTGACGTCGCCAGGCCCCGGACGTTGCCAGGAAGGGCCGACAACGACGGTTGCGCCCATTTCTGATCGAGCACCTGCGTGGCGACGTCGGGGTCGACCAGTCCGGCCTGCACCATGCGGGTCACGCCTTCGCTGCCCAGCTCGGTACTCATCCGCCGAAAAGCATCGAGCGCGGCGAACATCCCGCCGAAGCGTTCCTGGAAGCGGTGCTGGTAGCGCCACACCACGTCTTCGCGGCCGATGTCGTCCGCGTCGCCGACCGTGTCGACGAGCATCCGCCCGGCGATCAGGCTGCTCCCGATCCCCGAGCCGTGCGCCGGGAAGACCTGACACGCGGCGTCGCCGACCAGGGCGAGCCCCGGC
>DASSYG010000401.1:0-11533 GCA_035703405.1 Acidimicrobiales bacterium
ATAGGCCGGGTACAGCCACGGGTCACAGAGGATCGTGCCCCCGGCGGTGTCCAACAACAGACCGGCGTGTCCGGTCGAGGTGATCTTCACGATGAGGTGCTCTCCGAGACGGTGCTTGTCATGACGGTACGGTTCGCCTCCCGGACGCTCGCGTCGAATCGATCCAGTTTGGCGCACCCACCCCCGAGCGCCACCACAGCACGGGTCGCCCACTACCGTGATCACCCATGTTGGCCCTGTTCGACACCGCCTCCGGGGCGGTCGTGCCCTTCACTGCCCGCAACCCCGGTCAGGTGTCGATGTACGTGTGCGGACCCACCGTGTACGGGCCGCCGCACCTCGGCCACGGCCGCTTCGCGCTCGTGTTCGACGTGCTGCGCCGCTACCTCACCTACGCGGGCAACGACGTCACCTATGTGTCGAACATCACCGACATCGACGACAACATCATCAGGCGCGCCGATGAACTCGGGGTGACCCCGACCGAAGTCGCCCACACCAACGAGGCGATCTGGTGGGAGGCCATGGACTCCATCGGCGTGCTGCGACCCACCCATGACCCCCACGCCACCGACTACGTCGAACAGATGGTCGCCCTCGTCGAACGACTGATCGACACCGAGCGTGCCTACGTCGCCGGCGACGGCGTGTACTTCCGGGCCGGCACCGTGGAGGATTACGGGCTGCTCGCCCGCCAATCGATCGACAGTCTGCGGGCCGGGGCGCGGGTCGAAGGGCCCGACGACAAAGAATCGCCCGTGGACTTCGCGCTGTGGAAGTTCGCCAAACCCGGCGAACCGGCATGGCCGTCGCCCTGGGGAGACGGCCGCCCCGGCTGGCACACCGAGTGCGTGGTGATGGCCCTCGACCTGCTCGGCGAAGGCTTCGACATCCACGGAGGCGGGCTCGACCTCGCCTTTCCCCACCACGAGAACGAACGCGCCCAGGCCGTCGCGGACGGCTGCGACTTCGCCCACTTCTGGGTGCACAACGGATTCGTCGAGGTCGACGGCACCAAGATGTCGAAATCGCTCGGCAACTTCACCAACCTCGTCGAGCTGATCGACACCCACGACGCCCGCGCCTTCAGGTTGCTGGTGCTGCGCTCGCACTACCGCTCACCCATCGACGTGAACACCGACTCGATCACCGACGCCGAAGTCGCCCTGGCTCGACTCGACGCCTTCGCGCGACGCATCCGCGACGCCGATCTCACCCCGACGTTGCCCGACCCAGACGTGATGGAACGCTTCGTCGTGGCGATGGACGACGACCTCGACACCCCGGCCGCGACCGCGGTGCTTTTTGACACCGTCCGTCACGCGAACGTGGCACTCGACGCCGGCGACACCGCGACCGCATCGGCCCTCGCCACCGCCGTCGACCAGATCGCCAACGCATTCGGACTGGTGTTGCGCACCGAAGACGGCAGCGGTGAGGTCCCGCCCGAGATCGTCGCCCTTGCCGCCCAGCGAGACGCCGCCCGGGCGGCCAGAGACTTCACCCGTGCCGACGCATTGCGATACGAACTGGCCGCTGCGGGCTGGCAGGTCACCGACACCGCACAGGGCCCGCATCTGACCCGCGGGTGACGCCACCGAGCACGCTCGGCGCCACGGATGACTCGTCTCGGGGGGCTGTTGTGGGTATGGTGGTCAGGCGGGGAGTACGCGACTCGATTTTGCGCGCCCCGAGTTCTGTCATCGACTGAGAAGGAAGCCGCTGTAGGTCCGGATCCACGATCCGGGTGTCGCAGCGACCACCCGGCCTATGCCTATTGTCGCCAATGGGATCTACAAGATCTTCGGCCCCGATCCACGCAAAGCAATGACGTGGATCGAGGACCAAAAGGCGACCGGCGCGCAATTCTCGCCACGAGAACAACTCCGTGAACGCGGCTACACCGTGGCCGTGAACGACGCCACGTTCACGATCGAAGATGGCGAATTCTTCGTCATCATGGGCCTTTCCGGATCCGGCAAGTCGACCCTGGTGCGCACCCTGAACCGATTGCACGACGCGACCGGCGGCACGGTCGAGGTCAACGGCATCGACGTCGGCTCGCTGGACTCCAAAGAGCTGCGCAAGCTGCGAGCCGAGCAGATGTCGATGGTGTTCCAACACTTCGCCTTGCTGCCGCACCGCACCGTGCGCGACAACGCCGCCTTCGGCTTGACGATGCACGATCTTTCGAAATCCGAACGGCTCGAACGGGCCGATCGGGCCCTGGTCGAGGTCGGCCTCGAAGGCTGGGGCGACTCGTTGCCCGACGAACTCTCCGGTGGGATGCGCCAACGCGTCGGTCTCGCCCGCGCCCTTGCCACCGAAGCGAACATCTTGTTGATGGACGAGGCATTCAGTGCACTCGACCCGCTCATCAAGCGGGAGATGCAGGACCAGATGATCGAACTGCAATCCGAGCTGCGGCGCACCATCGTGTTCATCACCCACGACCTGAACGAGGCGATGCGCCTGGGCGACCGCATCGCGGTGATGCGCGACGGCGCGATCGTGCAGATCGGCACCACCGAGGACATCCTCACCAACCCCGCCGATGAATACGTCGCGTCGTTCGTCCAGGGCGTCGACCGCTCCCGGGTGCTCACCGCGGACGGCATCATGCGCCGCCCGGTCGCCACCATCGGCGCCTGGGAAGGCCCGACTGCGGCGCTGCACAAGATGGAAGAGCTGCAAGTGTCGGGTCTGTTCGTACTGTCACGCGACGGCCGGCTGCTCGGCACCGTGAACGACTCCGGCGTCGCCAAGGGCATCACCCGAGGCACCCATCATCTAGAGGAACTGCTCAGCTCCTCCGACGAGGTGGCCAAGGTCGCTCCCGACGCGTTGCTCGCCGAACTGTTGATCCCTTCGGCGGCCAATCCTTTGCCTCTCGCCGTGGTCGATGGCCGCGGCGAGCTCGTCGGCGTCGTACCACGAGCCGCCCTGCTGGAAGGCCTCTCCGACGAGGTCACCGGTGAGGTGGCGCCGGTCCAGGCGAACATCGCCGGCCACTCGTCACAGGCACCGGTCGAAGGAGGCGCCGCGTGAACGTCGTGATCTTCGCGCTCGAGCACATTCCGATCGGTGACTGGGTCGAAGACACCCTCGTTCCCTGGCTCAACGACAACTTCGGGTGGCTGTTCGACTGGATCAAGGAACGAGCCACATCGCTGAACGACCAGCTCACGACGTTGCTGAGCTGGCCGACCCCGCTGATCTTCGCGATCATCCTCGCGTTCATCGCGTGGCGGGTGCGCGGCTGGATGATGGCGGTGTTCACCTTCTTCGGGCTGCTGCTGATCGACAATCTGGGCTACTGGGACCACGCGATGATGACGCTCGCGCTGGTGTTGATCTCGGCGCTGGTGGCCGTCGCGATCGGCGTGCCCACCGGCATCATCGGCGCACGTTCCAAGACGTTCAGCGCCATCGTGCGGCCCCAGCTCGACTTCATGCAGACGATGCCCGCGTTCGTCTATCTGATCCCCGCCGTCACGTTCTTCAGGATCGGCGTGGTGCCCGGCATGGTCGCCACGGTGATCTTCTCGATGCCCCCGGCAGTGCGGCTCACCGAGCTGGGGATCCGCCAAGTCGACGAAGAGGTCGTCGAAGCCGGCCAGGCGTTCGGCGCGTCACCGAGTCGCATCCTGTTCAAGATCCAGCTTCCCCTGGCACGGCCCACGATCATGGCCGGTGTCAACCAGGTGATCATGCTCGCCCTGTCGATGGTGGTCATCGCCGGCATGATCGGTGCACCCGGACTCGGGTCCGACGTGTACGGAGCGGTGACCAGGGTCCGCATCGGGACCGGCTTCGAAGCCGGTCTCTGCGTGGTGATCATCGCGGTCATCCTCGACCGGCTCACCTCGGCATTCGGCAGCGATGCGCAGTCGACGAAGCCCTCGCTGTTCGCTCGCGTGAGGGGCATGCTCTCGAAGGAAACCGCCGAACCCACAGATGCGAACGCCAACGCGAACGGCCAGTCCGCGACCAACTCGACGAACCAGACCGCGGGTGTCTGATCGCCTTCGATGACCATTCCCACCTTCTCAACAAAAAAGCAAGCAACCATCAAAGGAGCTGATACCTCGTGACACGAGGAACCACCAAGACAAGACGACCGATCCGTGTCGTCGCGGCACTCATCACCGTCGGCGCGCTCGCGCTGTCCGCGTGTGGGAGCAGCGACGACACCTCGTCGGACACCACAGCGGCGGCAAGTGACACGACCGCCGCGGCAGCCGCCGACCAGCCACTCGGCGCTGACTGCGATGCCATCGACGCAACCGGATCAGAATCGGACACCGGCGAATGGGCACTCCAGACGTCTTCGACGCCGACGATGCTCACCGAACTCGAGACTTCTCTCGAGAACTGTGAGCCCATCGTGGTCACGCTGTGGCACCCGCACTGGGCCTATGCCGCCTACTCGCTGAAGGACCTGAAGGACCCCAACGGTTCGATGGGCGAAGGTGAGCAGATCTGGACCACGGCCAACAAGGAATGGGCCGGCGACAGTGCCAACTCCGACCTGCTCGAAGCCCTGAAGGGATTCGAGATGAGCGACGCGCAGCTCGCTGCACTCGAGGTCTTCACCGCGAACACGTTCAAGGACGACCCTGAAAAGGGCGCCGAGGAATGGTTGAAGGATCCCGAGAACAAGTCACTCGCCGATGGTTGGGTCGAAGGGCTCTCCGGTGACGGAGAGTCGGTCGAGATCGGGCTGATCGCCTGGGACGAGGACATCGCCGTCACGAACCTGTGGAAGGTGCTGCTCGAAGATGCCGGCTACGAGGTGAACGTCACCGAACTCGACGCTGGTCCGTTGTTCGAGGGAATGGCCTCGGGTGACCTCGACTTCTTCTTCGACACCTGGCTGCCGACCACCCACGAGGACTACTGGAACCAGTACGGCGACAAGCTGGAGAAGGTGTCCCAGTGGTTCGGTGGGAGTGCCACGCTGAACATCGCGGTGCCCACCTACATGAACATCGACTCGCTCGACGAGTTGGCCGAGTGGGGCAAGGATGTCGATGACAAGATCGTCGGTATCGAGCCGGGTGCCGGGCTGACCCGCATCACCCAGTGCATGATGATGCCCGACTACGAGTTGGCTGCGAAGCCCGACGCGTTGGTGTGTGACGCAAGCTGAGTAGGCCGATGGCCTGAGTGAGGCCTGGAGCAGTACCCGGTGGGGCGCCCGAGTGGCGCCCCACCGGCGCGTCCTGCTTCGCATCGTCAGGTTACTCACTGGTAACTTGGGCACGTACGCGTCCATCACGCTCAAACATGAGGTACCCGTCGCCATGGCCGAGTTTTCCCTGTCGCTCAACGATGACCAGCTTCAGATCCAGCAGTGGGTCCACGAGTTCGCCGAGAACGTCGTGCGGCCGGCCGGTGCTGAATGGGACGAAAAGGAAGAGTTCCCGTATCCGATCGTCGAAGAGGCCGCGAAGATCGGCCTCTACTCGATGGACTTCATGGCCAACGCCATGATGGGAGACGAGACCGGGCTCACGCTGCCCGTCGCCATGGAAGAGCTGTTCTGGGGCGACGCAGGCATCGGCCTCGCCATCTTCGGCTCCGGGCTCGCCGCCGCCGGGATCGCCGGCAACGGCACGCCCGAGCAGATCTTCGAATGGGTTCCCCAGTGCTACGGCACTCCTGACAAGATCGCACTCGGCGCATTCTGTGTGTCCGAACCCGACGCCGGCTCTGACGTGTCCAGCCTGCGGACCCGTGCGGAATACGACGAGGCAAAAGACGAATGGGTGCTGAACGGCACCAAGGCGTGGATCACCAACGGCGGCATCGCCGACGTGCACGTGGTGGTCGCCTCGGTCGACCCCGAACTCAAGAGCCGTGGCCAGGCCAGCTTCATCGTGCCGCCGGGTACGCCGGGGCTCTCCCAGGGTCAGAAGTATTCCAAGATGGGGATCCGTGCTTCGCACACCGCCGAGGTCGTGCTCGAAGACGTCCGGGTGCCCGGCGCCTGCCTGCTGGGCGGCAAGGAGAAGCTCGATGAGAAGCTCGCCCGCGCGCGTGAGGCGCTGAACAAGCCGAAGTCGGGTGCGAGCAGTGGCAAGCAGCCCGCGATGGCCACCTTCGAGGCGACCCGCCCGGCCGTGGCCGCCATGGCGCTGGGCATCTCCCGCGCCGCGTGGGAGTACTCACTCGACTATGCCAAGGAACGCCAGGCGTTCGGCAAGGCGATCATCGAGAACCAGGCGATCGCGTTCATGCTCGCCGACATGAAGACCGAGATCGACGCCTCCCGCCTGCTGGTGTGGCGGGCCGCGTGGCTGGCCCGCAATGGTGGCGGTTACGTGCATGCCGAAGGGTCGCAGTCCAAGCTCAAGGCCGCTCGCACCGCGGTGTGGGTGACCGAGCGGGCCATCCAGATTCTGGGCGGCTACGGCTATGTGCGTGAGTACCCGGTTGAGCGTTGGCACCGTGACTCGAAGATCATGGACATCTTCGAGGGCACCGAGCAGATCCAGCAGCTCGTCATCGCCCGGGCCATCTCGGGCATCCGCATCGAGTAGCAGGCCGCCGCTCCCGCGACCCCTGTCCCTCCCGCGACCTTCCCCAACGCAACTTCGGGAGGTTCGGTGGGCTAGGCGCACCGAACCTCCCGAAGTTGGAGTGAGGGTGTGCCCACGCGACCCTTCGACCCAACCACCCGCCGCTCGCGTAGCCTCGGCTACCGGATGGGCAATCCGCCCACGTCGTAGCGACACCTGCTTCGTATCCCGACCTGATCGCTGCAAGGTTGGCGGTTCATACCTGCCGGCCTGGGTTCTGGCTCGAATCAGTCAGGTCCGACGGGGCGCGCCCGCGGGCGCGTCGAACCGGCAGAGTCATCGCTCGATCCGACCGGACCACTCACCCGAAAGTGTCACAGCCCGGTGGTACCCTGGCTCCAAAGGAGCCAGGGTGAACGGCGGCGAAGAGGTGGAGCGGATGACGGTTCCGTGATCGGGTCGCGATCACACCAGCGATGCACGAGAAACGCGCGGAGTCGGCTCCCGCGGGAGTCGGACGCGCCTGCGAACAAATGGGCTCCCCGACTCGGTGACTCCCGCGGGAGTCCGAGGCCGGCACGCTCCCACGGGAGCGCGGGTCAGAAAACACCAGACGACGACCCGCAGGGACCGGATGGGCAATCCGCCCACGTCGTAGCGACCCACGTGTCCCACGTCGCGACCTGCTGAACTTGGGGTTGTCACAGACTTCCTTCGCCGAACTGCTGGGGATCGCGCAGCCCACGCTCTCGAGCTGCGAAGCGACCTCGTGGACAAGGGCGTGCAGGTTACGGATGGAGGTCCGCAGCTGCCTTTGACCGCCGAACGGACACCACCGCGCATCTGACGCATCTATGGCTAGCATCTGATGCATGACACGGACGACGCTCGACATCGACGACGGTGTGCTGCGCGAGCTCAAGGCCCGGCGACAGCGCGAGAACAAGCCGCTTGGGGTGGTCGCGTCCGAGCTGCTGGCACGGGCGCTCGATGAAGACCCAGTGCCACCGAGTGACCTGAGCTGGGTGACCGGTTCGATGGGCGCGAAGGTCGATCTCGAAGATCGCGATGCGGTGTGGGCTGCACTTGACCGTGGCTGACCGGGCCCCATGAGCCAGACGCTCGACACCAACGTGCTGCTCTACGCATCCAACGTCGACGCGCCTGAGCAACCTCGGGCCTCGGCGCTGCTGCAGCACTTGGCCGCCGGGCCCGACCTCGTGGTGCTGCTGTGGCCCGCGATCATGGGCTACCTGCGCATCGCCACCCACCCATCGATCTTCTCACGGCCCCTGGCCCACGCCGACGCGGTGGCCAACGTCGAGGCGCTCGCGGCTCGCCCACATGTGCGGGTCGTGGGCGAGAGCGAGCGGTTCTGGGAGGCGTACCGCAACGTGTCGGCCGATACTCCGGTGCGCGGCAATGGCGTAACCGACGCGCATCTCGTGGCGCTCATGGTCGACCACGGAATCAGCTCGATCTGGAGCCGTGACCGCGACTTCCGCAAGTACCGCGGCATCGCCGTGCGCGACCCGTTCGAGGACCGCTACAGCACTGGTTTCGCCCTCGCGCCGGTCCCCAGGAAGAAACACTCGTGAGCGACTCGAAGGCACGACCGGCCGCCCGCGGCCCAAGATCTGGCGCTACCAGCGGCTGCTCACCGAGCACGTGCTCGACAAGTTATGGCTGCTCGACCTGACCCTCGGTGAGTTTCGGGGGTTGCTCGATGAACCCGCCGAGGTCATCGAAGAAACCGTCACTGCGGACGGCGAGCTCAGGGAGCTGGTGCTGTCCCTACACTGGACACAGCCGCTGCACGTCGTGGTTGTCGTCGATGAGGTCCACGAGAAGGAGCGGTTGATCACGGTGTACCAACCTTCGACCGAGTATTGGTCCGATAATTTCAAGGTGAGACGCTGATGCGCTGCGAACAATGTGAACAAGCCGAGCGGGTAGCGGTACGTCGGGCGAAGATGGCCGAGCGCGACGGACGCGTCGCTGTGGTAACCGATGTTCCGATGGAGGAATGCCCGGCGTGCGGTGAGCGTTGGCTCACACTCGAAGTGGCCGAGTCGCTCGACGCGATGCTTCGTCGCCTGATAGGTAGTGGCGCCGAGACGGCCACGGCGCATTGGGACGACCTCGCATCGTCCGCCGCGTGACGCCCCCGCGGTGCAGCGCGTCGTGAGTGACTCGAAGGCGATCGTCGCCAAGCTCTGGAACTACTGCACGATCCTGCGCGACGACGGGCTCTCCTACGGCGACTATCTGGAGCAGCTCACCTACCTGCTGTTCCTGAAGATGGCCGACGAGCAGCACCAGTTCGGCTTCGAGCAGATCGTGCCCGAAGGGTTCGACTGGCCGTCGCTGCTCGACCGCAAGGGTGAGGCGCTCGAAGCGCACTACGTCGCCATCCTCAACCGGCTCGGCGGCACCGACGACATGCTCGGCGTGGTGTTCCGCAAAGCGCAGAACCGCATCCAGGACCCGGCCAAGTTGGAGCGGCTCATCAAGGACCTGATCGGCAACGAGCAGTGGATGAGCCTGGAGTCCGACGTGAAGGGCGACGCGTACGAGGGGCTGCTCGAGAAGAACGCGGCCGACACCAAGTCGGGCGCGGGGCAGTACTTCACACCGCGGGCGCTGATCTCGGCGATGGTCGACGTGATGCAGCCGACCCCCGAGATGCGCATCAGTGACCCGGCGTGTGGCACCGGCGGGTTCTTCCTCGACGCGTACGGCTACATCGTTCGCAACAACCCGAACCTCGACCCCGACCAGAAGAAGCACCTGCGATCGGGGCTGTTCACCGGGTGGGAGATCGTCGACAACACCGCTCGGCTGTGTGCCATGAACCTTCTGCTGCATGGCATCGAGAGCCCGGACTCGGACAGCCCGGTGCACGTCGACGACGCGCTGCGTGCCGACCCGGGCGAGCGGTTCGACATGGTGCTCACCAACCCCCCGTTCGGCAAGAAGTCGTCGGTCACGATCGTCAACGCCGAAGGCAAAGCCGAAAAGCAGAGCCTCACCGTGGTGCGCGACGACTTTTGGGCGTCGAACAAGCAGCTGAACTTCGTCCAGCACGTCAAGACCCTGCTGAAGATCGACGGCCGAGCTGCGGTGGTCGTGCCCGACAGCGTGCTGTTCGAAGGCGGCGCCGGTGAGACGATCCGACGCAAGCTGCTTGCCGAGTGCGACGTGCACACCCTGCTGCGGCTGCCCACGGGCATCTTCTATGCCCAAGGCGTGAAGGCCAACGTGCTGTTCTTCGACCGCAAGGCCGGCTCAGACCAGGTGCAGACCCGCGACCTGTGGATCTACGACCTGCGTACCAACAAGCACTTCACCCTCAAGACGAGCCCGCTCACGCGGGGCGACCTCGACGACTTCGTCGCCTGCTACCGCCCGGATGAGCGCAGCAAGCGCGTCGAGTCCGAGCGGTTCCATCGGTTCACCTACGACGAGCTCATGGCGCGTGACAAAGCCAGCCTCGACATCTTCTGGCTCCGCGACGAAAGTCTCGAAGACATCGACAACCTTCCGTCGCCTGGCGTGATCGCCGCGGAGATCGTGGAGGACCTCACCGCCGCTCTGGCAGAGTTCACCGAACTGGCCGAATCCCTGCAAGGAATCGGCGTCGAGGTGGGGGAGTAGCTATGCCACTGTTCGAGATCGGTGATGCCAACTCGTGCCGTTCCGTCGCGTGCAAGCCGGGCCGGACCTGTACGAGCAGGAGATCGAGGACCTGCTCTGGAGCAACCTCGACGACTTGGTGGGGAACCCGCTCTTCCCGGTGACTCGGCAGGCGCAGATCGGTGGCGGATTGCGGCCCGACATCGTGGCACTCAGGTGAGTTTGCGGCGCCGCGTGGCGTAAACGAGCGCTGCCCCCGCCACCAGTGACACCAAAGCCGCGGCGATCGGTGTCGCGAGATGCGAACCGGTTGCCGGCAACGTCGTGTGACGCGACGATCCGCGACCCGGGTGTGCCGTGCCATCGGTCGGTTGCGCCACGTGCATGGTCGGTGGGGTTGTCGGGGCGGGAGCCGAAGACGTTGGCGTCGAGGCGTCACCGACCGTCCAGGTCACGGTCGCGGGCGTCGGGTCGACCTGGCCGTTCACCGTCGCCGCCACCGTGAAGGTGTGATCACCGTCGGCCAGGTCGGTGTAGGAATACGGCGAACTGCACGGCGCGGGCTCCGACCCGTCCAACGTGCACGCGAACGAATCAGCAGCACTGGACGCCGTGAAGCTGATCGTGCCGGCTGACTGGTCCGTCGAGCCCGAGGTGATCGTCGTGTCGAACACGGTGATGGTGGTCGACCGTTTCGCACTGACGTAACCGTTCTCGGCACGCACCGTGACCGGGTATTCGCCGGGGGTGTTCGACGAACCGGAAAGACGGCCATCGGCGGTGAGCATGATCCCGTCGGGCAGCCGACCACCGGTGAGCGTGAAACCTGCCGTGCTCATCGTCGCGGCGAAGTCCGCACCGATCGGTTCGGAGGTCGCGACCGTCAGCGCACCCGACACCTGCAATGCCAATTCGATCCCGTCTTCGCGCGTGAAACCCCAACACAACGGGGTCCCGTCTGGTCGCACCGAACACGTATGCCAATCGCCGTCGGGCGACGGTTGCACCTTCGCGAGTCCCGACGGGATCTCGATCTGACCCCGGTCGTTCGCGCCCCAGCACACCGGGCTGCCGTCGGTGCGCACCGCGCACGCGAAGTCGTCTCCGACCGAGAGGTCGGTCACACTGCCGACGCCCGCGGGTACCGGTGCCACCCCACTCCACGGGTCGCCCCAACACACTGGCTCGCCGCTGGTGCCGATCGCACACGTGCTGTAGGTACCGACGTCGATGCTTCTCACCGTGTCCACGCCCGGCGGTATCGACGTCTGGCCCTCATCGTTCAAGCCCCAGCACACGGGCCGGTTGTCGCTGCCGACCGCGCACGTGTGGAAAATGCCGACGGCGATGTCGCGGGCGGTGTCGAACCCGGC
>DASSYG010000408.1:0-2011 GCA_035703405.1 Acidimicrobiales bacterium
GTCACGACGGACCCGTTCGACCCGGTGCAGCTCGGAGATGTCGATCAGTTCGATGAGGATGCGATCGGCCGGCAGCGGCGACACGTGCACCCGCACCGCGATCGTCGACTCCGGCAGTTCGAGTTCCCCGGTACGGGGTTGGCCCGTGCCGCGCACTTGGGCCACGACCATGCGCAGGTCGGCCGGTTCCAGACGGTGCTCCCGGATGACCCCCAGGTTTTCGGCGACCTGGTTGGCGTGGGCTATGCCGTCGTCGGCGTCGAGTTGGATGACCGCGGTCTGTAGGGATTCGAGGATCGGCGCCCAACCGTCGGGTTCTGCGGTCGGGGCGGCCCTGTCACGTCGCCGAACCGCCGTATAGCCCAAGGCGCCGGCCACCACTCCCAATCCGAAGCTGGCCGCCGACGCCGATCCCACGCGACGGCCCGAGGGGACGATTTCTGAGGTCACGAGACGATCGTAACGGGCTGTTCGCCCAGTTCGCGGCGTCGAAGTGAACGGGACATGAACGGTCTATATCGAAGCTCACCGTCGCCGAGGCACTAGTGTCCGTCGATGTCCCGGTACTCCTGAGCATCGTCGCGGTCGCGTACGACGATGCCGTTGTCGCGCAGCTGCTCGGTCAAGGTCGCGACCTCGCCAGGCTTCTTCGCGGTGATCGCCCGGGAACGTTCCCGCAGCAGTCGGTGAACCGGCTCGCTCAGATCGGGGTGGCCGTCGGTCCAGCGCCGAAACTTCGCGCGGTACCGGTCTTCGACCAACCAGGGGTAGCCAAACCCTTCGAAGGCCTCCTGAAGACGGGTCGCGCTGAGATCACTGACCTTGTCGCGCGCCAGTTCCCTGGTGAGGTCGTCCAACATCACCAGGTCCACCCCGTCCCGGTAGACCGCGGCGACGCGTTCGCGTGAGAAGTACCGGGTGTGGCCGTTGAGGGTGATCTCGACGTGATCGGAGTCGACGGTGACGACAGGGGCCTCCTTCTGGGCCTCGCCCGCGAGCCACAAGCCGACCAGTATCCCGATCACGGTCAGCCCCAGGACCGCCCAGACGGTGGGGAGCGCAGCGGTGATGCGCAGCGGGCCGGGAGCGGAGTCGAACAGGTCGATCATCCAGTTGAACACCGGCCGCACCGCGAAGCCCAGGCCCACACCCACCGCGCCGAGACCGATCGGGAACAGCCAGTTCCAGATCTTCGGCATCGCGACGGTCATCGGTTCAGACATGAGTGTCTCCATCATTACCGGAAAGTAGGAATCCTCGGACGATGCGGCGCAACATCGGCCGGGGGTCACGGTCGGGGTCGGCGTTGAGGTAGGCCCCGTCGATGATCGACTGAATCCATTGGGCGGCCTCGCCCGGTTCCAGTGACGAGTCGATCAGGTCCGCGGCCTGACAGCGTCGCAGCAGTACCGCCAAGCCATCGGTGATGATCGTGGTGTTCTCGTGCACGACGCGGGTGAGTTCGGGGTCCCGCCCTGCTTGGCGGACGAGTTCGACCAGCAAGCCGGCCGCGAGCGGGTTCATGACGTCTTCAGCGAGCTGATCGACCACGTGCAGCACCGCGTCGAGCGGGTCGTCTCGGTCGAGAGCCGCCGCGACGAGGGCCTTCGACATCGGTAGATCCCGCTGGAAGATCGCGCGGAACACCGCCCGTTTGTCCTCGAAGTAGTAGAAGACGCCACCGGGGCTGATACCGGCGGCTTTGGCGATCTGCGCGGTCGTGGTCTGCTCGAACCCGTTGACCCCGAACAGCTCGGCGGCGGCCAGCACTATCGCCTCGCGACGTGCTGCCGAACGTTGCGGATTCACCGGTCGAGCCACGACGCAACGCTAGCACGTTAATTGACTGGTGGTTCAGTTAACTAACGCCAGACGCTCCGCCGAGCCGTCCGAGACCTGTTGTCCGGCGAACCCTCCCCCTTTGCGCGAGTCGCCTGACGGACCATCGGCCCGACCGGCGCCCTCACTCGCCGGCCGAATATCCCCAGGTAGTCGTCCACATCCGGGAGGT
>DASSYG010000423.1:0-13282 GCA_035703405.1 Acidimicrobiales bacterium
GCCCGCGTTCAACTCGATGCGCAGGGCGTCCCAGACCGCACGTGCGTCGCGTGGTGCGTTCACGATCAGTTGATCCGCGTAGACGTGGGCGAGATCTCCGATGAGGATCGCGACGCCTTCGCCGTAGCGCCGTGGCTCGCCTTTCCAGCCGCCGTCGCGGTGGGCATCGGCGAAGGTGAGGTGCGCGGTCCGGCGTCCGCGCCGGACGGCGGAGCCGTCCATGACGTCGTCGTGGATCAGCGCGAACGCCTGGAGCAGTTCCAGCGCGGCTCCTGCATCGGTCACCAGCGGATCGTCACCGGCGCCTCCGGCCGCGACAGCACCCCAGTGACAGAACGTCGGCCGGATGCGCTTGGCATGGGCCATCACCAGGTCACGGAGCGCTTCGAGCGGTTCGCGGAGTGCCTCGTCGAAGGTTTCCCAGCGGTCGATCTCGCCGGCGAGGAACGGACGCAGACGCGCTTCGACCCGTGCCGCGACCTGGCTGAGGCTCGAGGGTGCGACCGGAGCGTCGACCGGCGTCTGAGTCACGACTTCGCAGGCTATCGGCGGACCCGTGACGAGGCGCCATCTCCCGTGGCGCCGTCCCGGACCGGTACATTCGGTCGCCACCCGTCCAGCCACCGCAGAGGTCTTCCGTGTCATCCGATCGTTCCGTACGACCCGATCGTCCCGGTCGGCTGGTGTGCCTGGCCGCGTCCATCGCCATCGTCGTCGCCACGGTGGCGGGTTGTTCCGGCGGGGGTTCGTCGACGGCCGGTGAGTCGACACCGGCGCCCAGCTCCGCTCCCGTCGACACGGCCATCGCGGTCGATACGCTGGCGCCGCCAACGGTGGTGTCCGATGCCGTCACGACGGTCCTGTCGATCGACAACGACTTCGAACCCAAGCACCTGCAGGTCACCGCCGGCACGGAGGTCGAGTTCAAGAACATCGGACGCAACAAGCACAACATCGTCCCCGACGACCCGGGAGCCGCGGACTTCTCGGTCACCGAAGAGGACTTTCCGACCGGTTCGAGCTACGAGTTCACGTTCACCGAGCCGGGTACCTACACCTACTACTGTACGCTGCACGCCACGCCGACCGCCGGTTCGATGCGTGGGATCATCACCGTCACGAAGTGATAAAGGTGCTCCCCACCGCACCCGCCGGTAGGCCGGGCCGATCGAGTCCAGGGGGACCAGAACATGCACACGTCACGTCGCAGATTCGGCCTGGTTGCCGTCATTCTGCTCACGGTGTCGGCCTTTGCCGGCTGCGTGTCACCAGGCTCCGAGGGTACCGCTGACACTTCGTCGTCGACCACGGCGCCTTCGGGCCCGGCGCACACCTTGAAGGTCCCTGCCGACTACGCGTCGATCCAGGACGCGGTCGACGCCGCCCGACCCGGCGACCTCGTGCTCGTCGGCGCCGGGGTCTACAACGAAGCGGTGAACGTCACCACCGACGGTGTCGTCATCCGGGGTGAGGACCGCAACGAGGTCATCCTCGACGGGAAGTTCGGCTACGAGAACGGCATCCGCGTGTTGGGTGCGAAGGGGGTGGCCGTCGAGAACATGACCGCCCGCAACTACACCTCCAACGGTTTCTTCTGGACGGGGGTCGACGGCTACCGCGGCTCGTACCTCACCGCCTACAACAACGGTGACTACGGCATCTACTCGTTCGATTCGGTCAACGGGGTCTTCGAACACTCCTACGGATCGGGAAGCCCCGACGCCGGCTTCTACATCGGCGGGTGCAACCCCTGCAACGTGCTCATCGACGACGTCGTCGCCGAATACAACGGTCTCGGCTACTCGGGCACGAACTCGGGCGGCAACCTGATCATCGCCAACTCGACCTTCCGTCACAACCGGGCGGGCATCGTGCCCAACACCGGGAGCTACGAGAAGTGCTATCCCCAGCGTGACAACACGATCGTGGGCAACCTCGTCTACGACAACAACTACGACGACGGGCCGGCCATCGACAGCGCGCAGCTCGCCCAGGAGAATGGGATCCTCGTCGCCGGTGGGTGGGACAACACGATCCTCCGGAATCGCATCGACGACCACAAGCTGGCCGGGGTCGCGCTCGTCCCGTTCCCCGAGACCGACGCAACTGACATCGAGCCCGCCGAGGCGGCCGCCACGTGCGCGGACCAGCCCAAACCGCCGGCCGACCTCGAGGTGCCCGACACGGTGCTGTGGACGGCCCGCCACAACCACGTCGAGGGCAACGTGATCACCAACTCCGGACTCGCCGACCTGGGCGCGTTCGACCAGGACGCCAGCCACGACAACTGCTTCGTCGGCAACGACTTCTCGACGTCGCAGCCGACGGCGATCGAGACGCTGCTCCCCTGTGAGGGCACCGGGACGGGTTCCTTCGACGACAACCCTCTCGAGGTGATGAAGCTGATCGACCGGGAGACGGCACCGTCCGGGGACTACAAGACCCAGCCGAAGCCACCGGCGCAGAAGAACATGCCGAACGCCCTGACGGCCAAGGCCGTGGCCGCGGGCGCGCCGCCGGACTTCGACGTCGACGCGGTGAAGGTCCCCACGCTGCCGACCTCGTGAGGCTCCGGTCCGTGCGTGTGTGGACCGCGGCGATCATGGTCGTGGCCGTGGGGACCCTCGCCGCCGCGTGCGGGGGAACCGACCCGATCGTGTCGCCCGATCGGGCGGATCGGGCGGTCCAGCCCGTGTCGGGCGTCCATCCCAACCGTTCGTTGGTCGCCGACGGTGGCCAGTTCCTGACGAGTTGCCCGCTCAGCCACCAGTTGGACGACGACCCGATCATGCATCGTGGGCATGCCGGGATGTCCCACCACCATGAGTTCTTCGGCAACTACTCGACCGACGCGACGAGTACCTATGCCTCGTTGGTCGATGCAGCGACCACCTGCAGCGACGCCGGTGATCGTTCCGCCTATTGGGTGCCCGAGCTCGTCGTCGACGGAAAGCGGGTCGAACCCAAGCGGGTCGACGCCTACTACCGGGTTGCCCACGGCGTGGTGCCGACCGACGTGCGGCCCTACCCCGACGGTCTCGAAGTGCTCGCCGGAGACATGCACGCCACGACGTCGGCGCCGTTCACGGTTGCCGCGTGGGCGTGTGGAGGCTCGCCCGAGGTCGCCGCCGCACCGCCCAAGACCTGTACCGATGATCGACCGGTTCAGTTGCGGCTCACTTTTCCGTCGTGCTGGGACGGCGCCCAGACCGCGCCCAGCGACCATCGTTCCCACATGAGTTACCCATCCCAGGACGACGGCTGCGACACCGAGCACCCCGTGGCCGTGCCCCAACTCACGTTGACCGTGCACTATCCGCTGGCCGGGACCTACTCCCAAGCCAGTCTCGCGTCCGGTGGGTTCACCACTACCCACGGTGATTTTCTCGCCGCCTGGGAGCACGAACGGATCGCCGATCAGGTGTCGGGATGTCTCGCGAGATCGGTCACCTGCGGCCTGGTGGGGGGCACATTCCACACCGGTCCGGGAGCCGGCGACGTCAACACCTACAACCAGCGGCCCGTGGCTGAACGCTGAGGGGGTTGGGCCGATCCGACGAATCGGGAATAAGGTCGCAAGTCGTGCCGCCATCCATCATGCAGCAGAAGTTGGACGACCTCGAAGAGCGCAAGGCCCTGGCGCTCCGACCCGGGTCGGACCGTTCGATCGAGCGCCAGCACTCCAAGGGCAAGATGCTGGCCCGGGAGAGGATCGACTATCTGCTCGACGAGGGCTCGTTCACCGAGCTCGACATGCTGTCCCGGCATCGCGCCTTCAACTCGACCCTGGCCGAGAACCGGCCCTACACCGACGGTGTGGTCACCGGCTGGGGCACGATCGACGGCCGCAAGGTGTTCGTGTTCTCTCAGGACTTCACGGTGTTCGGTGGGGCACTGGGTGAGGTCTTTGCCGAGAAGATCCACAAGGTGATGGACATGGCCCTCAAGGTGGGCGCACCGGTCATCGGGCTCAACGACGGCGCCGGAGCCCGCATCCAGGAAGGCCCGGTCAGTCTCGCCTCCTACGGCAAGATCTTCTACCGCAACGTCCAGGCATCGGGCGTCACTCCCCAGATCAGTGTGATCCTCGGCCCGTGCGCCGGGGGAGCGGTGTATTCGCCGGCGATGACCGACTTCATCTTCATGGTGCGCGAGTCGTCGCACATGTTCATCACCGGTCCCGACGTCGTCAAGACCGTCACCGGTGAAGAGGTCACTCTCGAAGAACTCGGGGGCGCCATGGCTCACGCGTCGAAGTCCGGAGTGTGCACGTTCGTCGCCGACGACGAAAAGGCCTGTCTGGACGACGTCCGCTACCTGTTTTCGTTCCTGCCGTCGAACAACTTGGAAGAACCGCCCCGGGATGTGCCCGCCGACGACCCCGCCCGGCTGTGCCCCGAACTCGGCGACATCCTCCCCGACAGTCCCAACCAGCCCTACGACATGCGCAGCGTGATCTCGGCGGTCTCCGACGACGGGGACTTCTTCGAATACCAAGAACACTGGGCGACCTCGATCGTGTGCGGATTCTCCCGACTGAACGGTGAACCGGTCGGCGTCGTCGGGAACCAACCGATGGCGATGGCCGGTGTGCTCGACATCGAATCCGCGGAGAAGGCCGCCCGCTTCGTGCGGACCTGCGACGCGTTCAACATCCCGCTGGTCACGTTCGTCGACGTACCCGGTTTTCTTCCCGGCGTCGACCAGGAACACGGCGGCATCATCAAACACGGCGCCAAGTTGCTGTACGCCTACTGCGAGTCGACCGTCCCCCGGATCCAGGTCATCACCCGCAAGGCCTACGGCGGCGCGTACGTGGTGATGAACTCCAAGTCGATCGGCGCGGACATCGCGTTCGCGTGGCCGACCGCCGAACTCGCGGTGATGGGTCCCCAAGGCGCCGTGGAGATCGTCTACCGGTCCGAACTGGCCGAGGCCGAAGACCCGGCGGCACGCCGCGCCGAGTTGACCGACGAGTACACCGAGCGGTTCTGCAACCCCTATGTTGCCGCCGACCGCGGGTTCATCGACGCGGTCATCGACCCCGCCGAGACCCGGATCAAGCTCATCGAAGGGCTCGAGATGCTCCGTACCAAGCGTGAGAATCTGCCCGGGCGCAAGCACGGGAACATGCCGTTGTGACCGACGACGTGGCGCTCGCCGTCACCCGTGGCGGTGAGGTGACCGATCCCGAGATGGCGGCGATCGCGGCCGCGGCGTCGGCCCTGCTCCTGGCGCCCCGAGCGGTGGTGGTACGCCCCGAGCCGGTCTCCCGTTGGCGGTTCTCGGGACGCTGGTGGGTCAAGCCGGTGCCGCTACGGCGCCGCCGCCCCTGAACGTGACAGACGAGCTCGCGCCGGTGATCGAAGCGGAGCTGACGACGGTCGCACCCGACTACGCGGTCGTGCACGAAGGTGCCGACGTGCGCTGCTACGGCGGCCTCGTGCCCGACACCGACTACGAGATCGACGGGTTCGCCTTTCGCACCCTGCCCGCCCCGGGCGAGTTGCTGGGCACGATCGCCACGGTCAACGACGTCCACTTCGGCGAGACCGAGGCGGGCATCATCGAAGGAGTCGACATCGGTCCGGTGCTGCGTTCCGAACCGGGAGCCGAGCCCTACCCCGAGGTGATGAACCGGGGCGCGGTCGCCGAGATCACTGCGCTCGACCCGGACGCGGTGATCGTCAAGGGCGACCTCACTTCGAACGGCACGATCGAGGAGTACGAACGCTTCCGTTCGGTCTATGACGGTGCGTTCGGTGAGCGATTGCACCATGTGCGTGGCAATCACGATGCCTGCCACGGGGGGCGCTTCGCCGCGTTCGACCGTCAACGGATCGACGTGCCCGGCGCGACCGTGGCGTTGATCGACACCGCGATCGAGGAGCAACCGAACGGACAGATTGCCGCCGAAACCCTCGACTGGCTCGACACGTTGGGCGTCGAGGCGACCGGACCGGTGTTGGTGATGGGCCATCATCACTGCTGGAATCCCGACGACGACACGCGGGAACCTTCGTTCTTCGGCATCAATCCGGGTGATTCGGTCGACCTCGTCGACGTGGTGCGGCGCCGGTCCGCGATCCGCGGCTACTTCGCCGGGCACACCCACCGCAACCGGCGCCAGCGCTTCGTCGCGACGGGTTCGGTCCCCTGGGTCGAGGTGGCGTCGGTGAAGGACTACCCCGGCTCGTGGGCCGAGTACCGCGTCTACGAGGGCGGCATTTGTCAGATCCATCACCGCATCTCGGACCCGGAGTCGCTCGCGTGGACCGACCGGACGCGGGTGATGTACGCGGGTCTGTACGCCGAGTACGCTTTCGGGTCGTTGAACGACCGATGTTTCGTGCTGCCGGAGCGGACCTGACGTGCCCCGCGGCACCCGGGGTGATGCTCAAGAAGTCCGACCGCACGGCCGAAGGGGAAACGTGGCAGGAATCCAAGAAGCACAAGTCCGGTGGGGAGTGATCCAATCGCGCGGTCGAGTGCGCGGGATCATCGCGCTGATCATCGTGGTCGTGATCGTGTTGGCGATCGCCGTGTTGGCCGGATCGAACGCGTCCTATGTGATGATCGGCGTCATCGCGGCGTTGCTGCTGCTGGGAGCGATCATGGTCGTCGTCGGCAAACGCCGGACGGGACTGAGTATCACCCCGGAATGGAAGCCCGAACCGGTGGACGACGACTATGACGATCTCGACGACGCCGACGAACGCGACGCCGCCGCGACGGCCGATGTCGACCAACCCGAACGCGCCGACGACGCTGATGTCACCGACGGCGAGCCGATTCGCCGACTCGATGCGCAGATTCTCGGCGCAGACCTGTCGAAGCTGGGCCAGGTCATCTCGCCCAAGTTGGCGAAGTCCTACGCGGTGGGCACGCTCGTGTTGGAAGGGTCCGACATCATGTGGGAACCGGGCGCGGTGTCTCGTGCCGCCGGCATCGAGGATCTCGTGACGGCCCCCGAGCAGGTCAGCACTGTCGAGGCCGCACCCCTGTGGGGGAGTTGGGGTCTCGTGAGGGTCGCGACGACCGGCGGCGACGAGTGGTGTATGCGGGTGCCGGGCAGCGTGGATCTCTCACCGGCCTTCGCCGAACTGGGACTCACCCTTCACAAGACCTCCGCCTGACCACGGCCGGCCACAGGCCGGTCGAACATCGCTCGTCTGCGCGCGAGCACACAGAATGTCGCCGCGCCGACGAGAAGAAGCACCGCCTGGATCTGTGGCCAGGAGTGCCCGTTCGCGTTCGGGATACTGGGGACCACCGACACCAACGCGGCGAGCGGCAGCACGGCGAGGGTCCGGTCGTCGAGGCGCCGCTGTCCGGCGAGCACGACGCCAAGTGCGCCGACGATCACCCAGGTGTAGTGCCACCAGACCAGCGGCGTGACGATCAGGAGCGCCACATACCCGGCCGCCCAGCGCGTGTCGTCGTCGGTGCCGCGCATGCCGAACCAACAGACCGCGCCCCCGAGTGCGAGGGCGACGGCACGCGCGGCGATCGCCACGACCGTCGAATCCGGTGAACCGAACAGACGGACGATGAAGGCGTTGATGGCCCCGTTGTAGGGATTCGTGCTCGTGTGGCCGTCCAACTCGAGCGTCACCCGGATGAAATCGCCCCACACACCGATGGGGACGATCAGTAGGGACACCAGGGACAGGGCGGCCAGCGCTGCCGCCGCCAAGCCGATCGTCCGCCAGCGCTTCCGCCAGACGAGGAGCAGCACCAGCGCGCCGGGGAAGATCTTGAGCGCGGCCGCCGCCGCCCACGCGAACGCGGACGCGACCGAACGTCGACTGCGGGCGGCCCCGAGGCCGAGACAGACCGACAGGAACAGAATCGGCGAGGTTTGGCCGAGGCCGATCGGGCCCATCGCCATGGGGGTGAGCAGCACCGCCGTCGCGAGCAGCAGCCGTGACGCGTGCCGGGTCCGGTGGGCGAGTCGTTTCCACAGGAGCCACATGCCGACCGCCAACATCACGGAGGCACCGAACTGCATCACGAGGGCGCCACCCCGGTCGCCGAACATCGCCAGTGCGGTCGCCAACGGAATGACCGGCGGTGCCGCGACGTAGGCCACCGCCACGTCGTCGCAGTCGGTGCCTACAGGCGCCACCTCACACCATTTTCGAC
The DNA here is from genome assembly GCA_035703405.1 of Acidimicrobiales bacterium. Taxonomy (GTDB): domain Bacteria; phylum Actinomycetota; class Acidimicrobiia; order Acidimicrobiales; family Iamiaceae; genus JAFDWI01. The sequence goes on from DASSYG010000423.1 coordinate 8,146, forward strand.
GAAACGTCGGTTCGAGATCGAACAGGTCGCCGTTGCGTGCCGCGTACACCTCGGCGGGATGCGTTCGGGCGAGGTGACCTGCGGCCACATAGGGCACGGCGTCCTGAGCGACCCGTCCACTCAACGCGAGCGGCATGACGACCCACAATGCGAGGATCGCGACGAACGCCTGGCGGACGATCGGGGGAGTCGACCGACCCCCGGTGCGGCGTGGGGCGGGTGGCGCGATGCCGGACATGTCCGAACCTGTCTAGTGCCGTGTCGGCGGAGTCAGGAGGACCGTGCAGCCACCGCGAGGTCGGTGAGCTCGCCCATGATGCGCGCCAGTTCGAAGTCCTTGGGCGTGTACACCCGGGCGACCCCGCCGGCGATGAGCCGGTCACGGTCTTCTTCGGGGATGATGCCACCGGCCACCACCGGAGCCGTCACCCCCTCGCTCCGAAGCAGTTTCACCACATCCGGGATGAGCTCCATGTGGCTCCCCGACAAGATCGACAGGCCGACGACCTCGACGTCCTCGTCACGGGCGACCGCGGCGATCTGTTCGGGTCGCAGACGGATCCCCTGGTAGATGACCTCCATGCCAGCGTCGCGCGCGGCGACCGAGATCTGTTCGGCGCCGTTGGAATGGCCGTCCAGGCCCGGCTTGGCGACCAGAAGGCGTACGGGTCCTCCCTCGAGTGACCGGTTGCGCTCGGAGACCCGAGCGAGCCCGTCCGTGGTGCCTCCCTGGCCTGCCGCGGCCGCGACACCCGTGGGCGCCCGGTACTCGCCAAAGGTCTCCCTGAGCGCATCGGCCCACTCTCCCGTGGTGCCACCCGCATGGGCGAAGTCGACGGTGGCGGCCATGATGTTCGTGTCGTTCGTCGCGGCCCGCCGCAGTTCGTCGAGCGAACGCTGATGAGCGGTGGCGTCGCGGTTTGCACGCCAGGCCTGCACGTCGGCGATCGCCTCGTCCTGGACCCCTGGGTCGACCCGCAGGATCGACTCGGCTCCACCGAGCGGTGACGGCGCGGTCTCGACGTACGCGTTCACGCCGACCACGGTCTGGTCGCCCTTCTCGATGCGACGCATCCGTTCCGCGTGCGAAGTGACCAGTCGGCCCTTCAGTTCGTCGATCGCCTCGAAGGCGCCGCCGAGGCTGAGCACCTCGTCGAGTTCTGCGGTGGCCGCGTCGATCAGCTCGGCGGTCTTGGCCTCCATCACGTGGCTTCCGGCGAACAGGTCGTCGTATTCGAGCAGGTCCGATTCAAAAGCGAGGACCTGTTGCATCCGCAGTGACCACTGCTGGTCCCAGGGCCGGGGGAGCCCCAGCGCTTCGTTCCACGCCGGAAGCTGAACCGACCGGGCCCGGGCGTCTTTGGACATCGTCACGGCGAGCATCTCGAGCACGATGCGTTGGACGTTGTTCTCGGGCTGGGCCTCGGTGAGCCCGAGTGAGTTGACCTGGACCCCGTAGCGGAACCGGAGGGCCTTGGGGTCGCTGACGCCGTAGCGCTCTCGCCCGATGCGGCCCCACATCTCGGTGAAGGCCCGCATCTTGGCGGTCTCTTCGACGAAGCGGATCCCGGCATTGACGAAGAACGAGATCGACGCGAAGACGGCGTCGAAGCGGTCTTCGGGTAACTGACCCGAGGCTTTCACCGCGTCGAGCACGTCGATGGCGGTGGCGAGTGAGTATGCGATCTCCTGGCGGGGCGTGGCACCGGCTTCCTGGAGGTGGTAACTGCACACGTTCATCGGGTTCCACTTGGGGATCCACTGCTGGCAGAAGGCGACCATGTCGACGATCAGTCGGCGCGACGGCAACGGCGGGAAGATGTAGGTGCCCCGGCTCAGGTATTCCTTGACGATGTCGTTCTGGGTGGTGCCCCGTAGGGCCTTCGCCTCGACGCCCTGCTTCTCGGCGTTGGCCACGTACAGACCCAGCAACCAGGCGGCGGTGGCGTTGATCGTCATCGACGTGTTCATCTCACCGACCGGGATCTGGTCGAGCAACTGGGTCATGTGACCGAGGTGCACCACCGGTACCCCGACCTTGCCGACCTCGCCCCGGGCGAAATCTGAATCAGGGTCGTAGCCGGTCTGGGTGGGCAGGTCGAACGCGATCGACAGCCCCGTCTGTCCCTTGGCCAGGTTGGTGCGATACAGCTCATTCGAGGCTCGGGCGGTCGAGTGTCCCGAGTAGGTCCGCATCATCCACGGGCGGTCGGGCTCGTGGTTCACCGTCGAGGCGCCGTTCGATCTGGTTTCCGCAGTCATCTCCCCATTGTCTCGCGCCGGCCGGTGATTCTCCCACTGGGTGCGGTGATCTCAGCTCGTTGGGCCGGTCGTGGTCCCGGCGCTGTGGCTCGTGGCCGGGACAGTCATGGGGGTGATGCGTCGCCGTTCGTCCCGGTGAAGCGCGACGGGAGCGGCAGAGCGAGTGCTGTGGCCAGACGGGTCAGGTACTCGGGACGTGGGATCTCGATCACGCCGAGAGTGGTCAGGTGAGGCGTGGCCCACTGCACGTCGACGAGACGACCGGCACCGTCGTGTCCGTCGTCGCGCAACACCTCCACCAAGTGCACCAGCGCGACCTTCGACGCGTCGGTGGCGCGATGGAACATCGATTCGCCGGCGAACAGGCCCCCGATGGCGAGCCCGTAGAGACCGCCCGTGAGTTCACCGCTGTCGATGTCGAAGGCCTCGACACTGTGCGCCCAACCCCGCCGATGCAGCTCGACGTACGCGGCGCGGATGTCCGGGGTGATCCAGGCGCCAGATCGGTGAGGATCGGCGCATGCGTCGATCACGGCCTCGAAGGCGGTGTCGATGCGCACGTCGAAGCGTCGTCGCGAGCGCCGGAGCGACCGGGTGACCCGCAGGGCGTCGATGGGCAGCACGCCCCGGGGATCGGGCGACCACCAGGCCAGCCGGCGGAATCGCCTCCCACCGATGGGCATGGGGAACAACCCGCGACGATACGCGGCGATCACCGTCGCCGGCTCCAGATCCGCGCCGACGCAGACCACGCCGTGGCGATCGGCGCGCTCTGCAGTGGGAAACTGCCATCTCGGCGGCGGCAGGTCGATCGGCGCGGACATCAGAGCATCATGGCGCCCCGAACATGGCGAGGGGAACCTGTCGGCCCGATCGGCGCGTGCGCTGCGGGCGCCCGACGGGGGTCGGTGAGGGGGCGGGTCGGATCGACCGGTACACTCGTGCCCCTGTGAAGACGAGCGTGGAACCCATCGAGGACAACAAGGTCAAGGTCTCCGTCGAGGTCGACGAGGACGAGTTCGAGACCCAGATCGACGCGGCGTTCCGCCGTATCGCCAGAGAGGTGCGGATCCCGGGTTTCCGCCCGGGCAAGGCGCCCCGCAAGATTCTGCAGGCGCAACTCGGGTTGGCGCCGGGCCGTGAAGAAGCGCTCCGACAGGCGCTCCCCGAGTACTACGCAGATGCGGTCCGCGAGCACGACATCGACGTGGTCTCACCGCCCGAGATCGACATCACCGCGGGTGAGGACGAGGGGCCGATCGCGTTCGAAGCAGTGGTCGAGGTGCGCCCCATCGTCTCGGTGGGTGGCTATGAGAACCTGCGAGTCACGATCGACCGTCCCGAACCGACCGACGACGAGATCGAAGAACAGATCGATCGGATGCGGGCGCAGAACGCCGAGTTGAAGCCCGTGTCCCAGCCTGCGATCGACGAGTCGTTCGTCCGGATCGACATCAGCGGTTCCCAGGACGGCGAAGAGCTCGACGCACTCACCGCCTCGGACTACGTCTACGAGGTCGGCGCCGGCACCGTCGTCGACGAACTCGACGACGCGCTCCGCGGGGCCGAGGCCGGTGCGATCCTGGAGTTCACCGCGGACCACCCCGACCCTGAACAACCTCCGGTCGACTTTCGGGTGTTGGTCAAAGAAGTCAACACCCAGGTGCTGCCCGACGCCGACGACGCCTGGGCGGCAGCCGAATCCGAATTCGACACGATCGACGAGTTGCGCGCCGACCTGCATCGCCGTGCCGCGACGGTCAAGCGGTTCCAGGCGCAGATGCAGTTGCGCGAACGGACCACCGACGCTCTGGCTGCACTCGTGACCGAGGACATTCCGGCCACGATGCTCGGTTCCGAGGTCGAGGCCCGGATGCAGAACCTCTTCCAGCGGTTGTCCGCACAGGGCGCGGATCTGAACGCCTACTTCGAACAGATGGGTCAGAGCCCCGAGGAGTTCAGTGCCGCCCTCGAAGCCGAGGCGTCTCAGGCCATCCGGGTCGACCTGGGGCTGCGGGCGCTCAGCGAGGCCGAAGCGATCGAAGCCGACGAGGCCGACCTGGACGCCGAGATCGAGCGGATCGCGGAACAGGTCGGCGAGAAACCGGCCAAGGTCCGCAAGCAACTCGACCGCAATGACCAACTTTCGTTGGTACGCTCAGATGTGCGCCGCCGCAAGGCACTCGAGTGGTTGATCGAACATGTCGAGATCGTTGACGAAAGCGGCGAAGAGATCGACCGAGATCTCATCGACGTCACCGGGGCGTTCCCCGATGACGGCGACCACGACCATTCTCATGACCACGGTCATGATCACGAGCACGATGACGGAGAGGACTCCGAGTGACCATCTCCCCGCTGTACAACCATCTGGTTCCCACCGTCGTCGAACAGACGAACCGAGGGGAGCGGGCGTTCGACCTGTACTCGCGTCTGCTCAAGGACCACATCATCTTCCTCGGTACGCCCATCGACGACACGATCGCGAACCTGATCTGCGCGCAGATGCTGCACCTGGAGTCGGAGAACCCCGACAAGGACATCAACATCTACATCAACTCGCCCGGCGGCGACATCACTGCGCTGTTCGCCATCTACGACACGATGCAGTACATCAAGCCGGACATCACCACGATCTGTTACGGGCAGGCCGCGTCGGCCGCGGCGGTGCTGTTGGCCGCGGGCACCAAGGGCAAGCGTCTCGCGCTGCCTCACGCCCGGGTGTTACTGCATCAGCCGTGGGGTCAGGGCTCCGGGACGGCCACCGACGTGGAGATCCAGGCCAAGGAGATCATGCGGATGCGTGATCTGTTGGAGGACATCCTTGCCATACATACCGGACAGCCCAAGGAGAAGTTGAAGGTCGACACCGACC
>DASSYG010000426.1:0-10786 GCA_035703405.1 Acidimicrobiales bacterium
CCGCATGGCCGCGGGAGAAGCGATCGGCTGCTTCGGGCTGACCGAACCCGATTCGGGCTCGGACCCGGGCTCGATGCGCACCCGAGCGCGTCGTGACGGTGACGACTGGGTCCTGAACGGCACCAAGATGTGGATCACCAACGGCGGCCTCGCCGACGTCGCGATCGTGTGGGCACGCGCCGACGCCGACGGTGACCGACAAGGTCCGATCCACGGGTTCATCGTCCCGACCGACACGCCCGGCTTCGCAGCACGCGACGTCCCGGCGAAGCTGTCGCTGCGGGCGTCGGTGACCAGCGAACTGGTCCTCACCGACGTGCGTCTCCCCGAGGCCAATCGGCTTCCCGAGGTGCACTCGATGCGCGGCCCGCTGTCGTGTCTGAACGAAGCCCGCTACGGCATCCTCTGGGGCGCGACTGGCGCGGCCCGTGCGTGTTACGAGGCCGCCCGCAGCTACGCGTTGGAGCGGGTGCAGTTCGATCGTCCGATCGCCGGATTCCAGCTCACCCAGCGCAAGTTGGTGGAGCTGCTGGTGGCGGTCAACAAGGCCCAGCTGGTGGCATTGCACCTGGGACGGCGCAAGGACGCCGGCAAGATCTCGAGCGCGCAGATCAGCTTCGGCAAGATGGACAACGTCCGCACGGCGCTGGCCGTCGCTCGGGAAGCCCGGTCGATTCTCGGCGCGAACGGCATCACCCTCGACTATCCGGTGCTGCGTCACGCCAACAATCTCGAATCGGTGTACACCTACGAGGGTACGAACGAGATCCACACGCTCGTGCTGGGCCAGGCCGTCACCGGCCTATCGGCCTTCACCTGATCTGCTGGGTCCGCTGGTCAGGTCGTCCGCCCGGTGGATGGCGAGGTCGCTCGCCCGGTAGCGGCGCGGTAGGGTTCGCTTCGGACAGGAACACGTTTCAGTTTCGCCCCGTGGGCCGCGGCGCGACGAGCATCCAAGGAGTGCAGCATGAAGGTGGTTGTCGACTACGACCTGTGCGAATCGAACGCGATCTGCATGGGCATCGAACCGACGGTTTTCGAGGTGCGTGACGACGACTTCCTCTACATCCTCGACGAGCACCCCGACGAGTCGAAGCGGGCCAACATCGAAGAAGCCGTCCGCCGCTGCCCGAAGCAAGCGATCTCGATCATCGAGGAGTAGTTCTGGACACCATCGCGGTCGTCGGCGCGTCGACGGCGGGGTTGGCCGCGGCCGGGGCGTTGCGACGTCACGGGTTCGACGGCCGCCTCAGCATCATCGGCGACGAGCCGCATCGGCCCTATGACCGTCCACCGCTGATCAAGCAGTTCCTCGCCGGCGAATGGGACGCCGATCGACTCGCGCTGCCCGGCGCAGATGCGCCCGACCTCGACGCGGACTGGCGCCTCGGCGTCGCCGCCACAGGATTCGACGCGGCCACCCGGACGGTGCGTCTCGCCGACGGCGAAGAGCTGACGAGCGACGGCGTCGTGCTCACGTGCGGGGCCACACCCAGGTCGTTGCCGGGCACCCAAGGGCTGGCCGGGATCCACACGATCCGCACCCTCGATGACGCGACCGCATTGCGCGACGAGGTGACCCGGACGACCGGACCGGTGGTCGTCGTCGGGGCCGGTTTCGTCGGTGCCGAGGTGGCGGCCACATGTCGGACCCTGGGCCGTGACGTCGTGCTCGTCGAGCCACTCGCCGTGCCGTTGGCCCGGGTGTTGGGCCTCGAGATCGGAGCGGTGTTCGCCGATCTGCACCGGGACCATGGCGTGGACCTGCGGCTCGGCACGGGCGTCGAGCGTGTCGCGGGCGACGGGAACGGCCGGGTCGCGCGCGTGCAGCTGGCCGACGGCACCGCCATCGACTCAGCGACCGTGGTGGTGGGCATCGGCGTGCGGCCCAGCACCGACTGGCTGGCGGGTTCGGGGCTCACGATCGATGACGGCATCGTGTGCGACGCGAGTTGCACGGCGGCCCCGGGAGTCGTCGCCGCCGGTGACGTGGCCCGGTGGCCGAACCAGGTCTTCGACGACGATGTCGGCCGTATCGAGCACTGGGATCACGCCTTTGCCCAGGCCGAGCACGCGGCCGAGTCGCTGCTCGCCGGTGACGCGGCAGAACCGTTCGCCACGGTGCCGTGGTTCTGGTCCGACCAGTACGACCGCAAGATCCAACTCGCCGGTCGGGTGCGCCCCGACGACGACGTGGTCGTCGTGGACGGCAGCCTGGCCGAACGACGGTTCGTGGCCCTGTATGGGCGTGCCGGGCGACTCGTCGGCGTGTTGGGCATGAATCGCCCCCGACATGTCGTGCAGTTGCGCCCCCGCATCGCCGAGCGGATCACCCTCGACGAGGCGTTGGCCCTGTTCGCCTGAGTGGCCGGCAGGTACTGCTCAGCGGTGTTCTAGGACCAGGTGACCACGGGGCACCGCTTGGCCAGCGTCGACGGGGTCCAGAACCGGTAGAAGCCAACGAGAGCGTCGCCGGTGCGATCCGTCCACGCCACGACCGAGGGTTCGGCCACCCGCCGGATCACCTGGCGCATGCCGCCCTCGTGAAAGACATAGCCGGCCCACACCCCCGGGTAGTCCTTGACCGAGCCGACACACGTCAACACCAGCGGGCCATGGCGACGGAAGCGGTTCCGGTGGACGTGGCCACTGGTGATCATGGTGTGGGGATGGATCCCCACGATGCGGTCGAGCACACCCACGGCCTCCCGACGCGGCACGCCGACGGGCCACGCGCTCACCGCATTGCCGGTTCGCAGGTGATGGTGCATCGTGACGAGCGCGCCGCCCTCGGCTTCGGCGAGCGCGGCTTCGAGGTCGTCGCCCGTCGTCGCCAACTGTCCCCGTTCGTGGTCGGGCAGTGACGAATTCACCAGAACCAGTGACGCGCCGCCGAGGTCCACCGCGTCGACATGGTCGGTGTAGTGCACAGCCGATCCGGCGAGCGCGTCGCCGGGATCGACCGAGCGACGTTTCTTCACCTCGTGATTGCCCGCGACCAGGTGCACCGGCACCGGAGCCGCTTCGAGCAACGCCAGCGTGTCGGCCCAGTGGCCGGGGTGGGACTGATCGACGATGTCGCCTTTGCAGACCAGACGTTGCGCCTCCCAGGTCAGCGACTCGTCGATCGCCGCCCGTGCCGCTCGCAAGGAGTGGGCATCTCCGGGGTCGGTGCTGCGCGGTTCGCCGATGGTGTGCAGGTACCCGAAGGTCGTCTCACCGACATGCGCGTCGCTGATCGTGGCGACCCGGGCGATCTCTTCGCCGGGAGGCGGCACCGGGGTCCTTGCCGACAGGGCGAACTCCGCGTGGCCGCTCCGGTTCTTCGGCACGCCGTCGCCCGAGATCGTGACCGTGAGCGAACGCCCGGCCGGCAAGCCGTCGAGCGTGACGACTCCCGGACCGCCGTCGGTGAGCAGCTCGACGGAGGAGTCCGCAGCACGGACCGTGACCGGGCCCGGCCCGAGCGCGGCCCAGTCGAGCTGCACGCTCGTGGGTTCGACCGCGAACACCCGCACGCCTCGGGCGTGGGGGCCGGTCCCGCGTCGGGAGCGGACACGCCAGTCGGTGAGCGTCGGAAAGCGGCCCGAGCCGAGCACGACGTGAGCGCCGCTGCGCAGTGGCCCCATCTTGGCGCTCGGTGAACGGAGCGGCTCTTTGTCGGGAACCTCGACACGCTGGTGCACGGCCTGGCTCAGCCGCCTGCGATCGCCGTGATCAGGGCCGCCCGTTCCCGTTGCGCGAACGCGACCATGACCTGCATCCGTTCGGTGTGCTGGGCGAACGCCTTCGCGGCTTGGGGCACGGGGTTGGCCGCGAAGAAGTTCGCGACGCGTGCGGTCAGCGTCGGGTCGGTGAAGGTGCGAACCCCCGACACCATGCGGGAGATCGCGTTGGACGGCAGACGCTCGCCCAACGATTCCCAGTTGCCCTCGGTGAACGCCCACGCCGCCGCGGCGTTCGTGGGGTTCATCAGGCCGCGGTTCAACAGGCCGCCCACGTCCTGGGTGCGCACGGCGTCACCGGTGAGCAGATCGAGGAAACGGTTGTACACCCCGGCGTCGCGGACATCCGCGAGCGCACCGAGGTACCGCAGGGTGTCCTGGGGCGTGACCGCTGCCCGGGAAGCGGCGAGGAACCGGTCGAAACCGGCGTCGTCGAGCCCCTCGGCGACGATGCGCACCGCCGCGTCGGTCAGCGACGGGTCGTCGCCGTCACCGGTGCTGCGGGCGATCGCGCGCTCCACGATCGCCTCGGCCCGGCGCTGCACGTCGGCGACGTCGCCATAGGAGCCGAGCAGTTCAAAAGCCGTGGCACGCAGGTTCGTGATCCGATCGTCCTCGCCGACCGAAGCCGTGTCGCCGAGGCGTTCCAGGAGCGGCCCGACCACGTCGCGGACCAGGCCCGCGACGGCGTCGGTGGCGGCAGCGTCTCCCACGGCGACACGGTGCAGGTTCGCCAGGACGCCACCGATGCGCCGCCACACGGCGAGGTCGTCCTCGGCGGTGAACCGGCGGATCAACTCGATGATGGCGCTCACGGGCGTCGACCCGGCCAGCACGGCCACCCAGGTGTCGTCGATCAACGTGTAGCGCTCGGTCGCGTCGGCGACCTCGCGGGCCACGTCCGCCAACGCGGCCCGCAGGTCGGGCGCGTACGTGGTCCGGTAGAACCCGGCGGCGCCCCGGTTGGCGATGACCCACTGCGGCTCCTGGTCGAGGCTGACCGTCGTGGACTCCTCGGACAGCCGGATGTCGAGGTCGTGGACGACGCCGTCGGATCCGGCCCAGCGCAGCCCGATGGGAACCACCCAGGTCGCGGTGTCGGATCCCGGCAGATACCGGAACAGTCGTTGGGAGATCACCAGTTCGGTCGGTGCGGCGCCACGCTGCACGTCGACGAGCGGGTGGCCCCCCTGGAAGATCCAGCTCTCGGCGATCTCCCGGACCGGTGCTCCGGTGGCTCCGGCCAACGCGTCCCACAGGTCACCCGTCTCGGTGTTGGCATAGGCGTGGGTCGACAGGTAGTGACGGATCCCGTCACGGAACTGCTCCGGACCGAGATGCTGTTCGAGCATCCGCAGCACCGAGGCGCCCTTTTCGTAGGTCAGGATGTCGAACATTCCCTCGGCGTCGGCGGGGGACTCGACCGGGTACTCGATCGGGCGGGTCGCCGCCAGAGCGTCGGTGTCGAACGCCGCGGATCGACTGAGCGCGAAGGTCGACCAGCGCTGCCATTCGGGCCGGAAGCGGTCCACCGCGAACATCTCCATGAAGGTGGCGAACGCCTCGTTCAGCCAGATGCCGTTCCACCAGCGCATCGTCACCAGGTCGCCGAACCACATGTGGGCGAGTTCGTGGGCGACCACGTCGGCAACCCGTTCGAGTTCGGGTTGGGTCGCGACGTCGGGGTCCACCAACAGCGCCGTCTCCCGGAAGGTGATGCAGCCGAGGTTCTCCATCGCGCCGAACGCGAAGTCGGGGATCGCCACGAGGTCGACCTTGTCGCCGGGATAGTCGATGCCGTAGTACTCGGTGAACGTGCGCAGCGCCGACGCACCGATGTCGAGCCCGAACCCGGTCAGCGCCGACTTGCCGAGCGTATGCACCACGCGGAGGGGGACCCCATCGACGTCGACGACGGCGGTCGCCTCCAGCGGTCCGACCACGAACGCGACCAGATAGGTCGACATCTGGATCGTGTCGGCGAAGCGAACCGCGACCTTGCCCTCGCCGGCGGCGACGCGGTCGACCTCGGCGCCGTTCGAGATGGCGAGCAGGTCGTCGGGCACGACGAGGCGGATCGAGAAGATCGCCTTGAAGTCGGGCTCGTCGAAGCACGGGAACGCCCGGCGGGCGTCGGTCGACTCGAACTGGGTGGTGGCCAGCGTGCGCAGGACGCCTTCGGTGTCGGTGAACGTCGACCGGTAGAACCCGCGGAGCTTGTCGTTGAGAATGCCCGAGAATGCCAGGGCCAGCGTGGCCGGTCCGGCCGGGGCCGGTTCGTCGACACAGAAGCAGCTGATCCGCTCGCCCTCTGGGTCGTAGGTGACCTCGAGTTCATGGGAGGTGCCATCGAGAAAGATGATGGTCGCCTCGGTGATCTCGAGCTCGGCGGCGTTCAGGACGATTTCGTCGAGCGGTTCGACCAGGTCGACCTCGATGTCGACGGTGCCGGTGAAGGTCGCCGCGTTCAGATCCGGCTCCAACGACAGGTCGTACCTGGCGGGCACCACCGTCCGGGGAAGTCGGTGCGGGTTGGTGCTGCCGGGCTGGTCGGACACAGATGCTCCTTGGCGGTCGCCGATCGGTGAAAGCAATCCCTGATCGTACCGCCGCGGTTGCCGGGTCCGGTCGCCGGTGCACCGGACCGTGACCGTCATCGAGGGGCATCCTGTCGTCGGCGCAGCCGGGGCCGTTCATTACGACGATTCTGTTGCGAACTTGCCAATCGCGTTGAGGTTGGTAGCCTTGCCCGGTCTTCGATGTGACAGGTGTCTCGCGCTCGGCGGGAGATCTGGAGCCGACAGGAGTCCATGACGTTGCGACGACACTTGTGGCGAGACGGGGGAACGGTCATCGCCGCGGCCGCGCTCGCGATGATCACCGTCGTCCCGACGGCCACGGCCACGGCCACGGCCACGGCCACCGGACCGACCGGTCGGGCCGTGCGCCCAGGACCGGACGTCGACTCGCCAACGATCGAAACGACGACGACCGTCCCGACCCCGGAAACAGCACCGTCGACGACCCCTCCTGTTTCGGCCGACTCCACGACGTCGAGTTCGTCGACGACCAGCACAACGGTGCCGGGAACCACCCTGCCGCCGGTCGACGACGCGATCATCGACTCGGAGTCCTCGGGCTTCTCGTCGCTGCCGGCGCCGCTGATCCCCTCCGCTGCCGACGATCCGCTCTTCCACGCCGCACTGACGGTCGACGACGACCTCGTGAACCTGTCGAAGGCCAAGGTCGTCTACCTGAAGCAGATCGCCGCGACTCGAAAGGTCGCCGACCGGGCCGCGTCGGTGCGATCCTCCTATGAGCGGGTGGACGCCGCCGACGTCGACGCTCGCAGACACCTGAACAACACCAAGTCGATCCTGCGGGCGGCCGCGTTGCACGCGTACACGGGCTTCGGTTCGGTCGAGACCGCCTCGGATTCACCCGAGGTGAACGACAGCGGCAAGGTCCTGCCCTACCGCACCTATGTGCGGGTCACCATCGCGGACGCGACCCGCCATGTGTCCGAGGCCGAGGATGCCCAGGGCCGGACCGGCGCCGACGCAGACGCTGCGAAGGCGAAGGACCGGTCCGCGCGGGCTGAGCTGAAGAAGGCCCGGGCCGACGAGCGCGCCGCCAAGAAGGCGGTCGCCGATGCCAAGGACAAACTCGACCGGGACCGGGCCGCGCTGCGATTGCTGATAGCGGACCTGCCGGGCATGGCTCCGGGCACCCTCGACCGACTCCCCGACGACGTGGAACTCCCCGAGGGCGCCATACCGGTGGAGAGCCCGGTCGGCACGATCGTGGTGCCGGCCAGTGCCGATCCGCGCACGGCCACCGCGCTGCAGTTCATGATCGCCCAGATCGGCAAGCCGTACTTGTGGGGCGGAACCGGACCGAACTCCTATGACTGTTCGGGGCTGATGCTGCGCGGCTTCCAGGCGGCGGGGATCTCCTCGATGCCGCGGGTCTCCCAGGGCCAACAGGTCTGGGCCACACCGATCGACGCGAAGGACGCGCAGCCGGGTGATCTGGTGTTCTTCGGCACTCCGGCGTACCACGTCGGCATCTACATCGGCGGCGGGCTGATGATCGACGCGCCCTACACCGGAGCACGGGTACGGGTCGACCCGATCTGGCCGTCGGTGAGCGGCTACGGGCGTGCCCGCTGGTAGGTCGGCCGCATCCCGGGGCGGCGGGTAGCCTTCTGGCCCTATGACCACCGACGCCCCCGGTTCAGCACCCACGCTCGACGTCGTCGCGATGGGCAGCGCGATCGTCGACGTGCTCGCCCGCACCACCGACGCATTCATCGACGACCACGATCTCGTCAAGGGATCGATGGAGCTGGTCGACCTGGCCAGATCCGACGCGTTGTACGCGGATCTGTCGGCGGCCATGGAGGCGTCGGGCGGCTCGGCAGCGAACACCGCAGCCGGCGTGGCGTCGCTGGGCGGGCGCGCCGGGTTCATCGGCAAGGTCCGCAACGACCAACTGGGCAAGGTCTTCGCCCACGACATCACCGCTGTCGGGGTCACGTCGTCGCCGACGATGGCCGACGAGGGTCCGGCGACGGCCCGTTGTCTGGTCATGGTCACCCCCGACGCCGAGCGGACCATGTGCACCTACCTGGGTGCGGCCGGCACGCTCGAAGCCGACGATGTCGATCTCGATCTGGTCCGTTCCGCCACCGTGCTGTACGCGGAGGGCTATCTGTGGGACGCGCCGCCCGCGAAGGACGCGTTGATGCGAGCGTTCGACGTCGCCCACGAGGCCGGGCGCCGCACGGCGTTCACCTTGTCGGATCCGTTCTGTGTGGACCGGTTCCGTGACGAGTTCGTGGAATTGATCGACGACCGGATCGACCTGGTGTTCGCGAACCAGCACGAATTGTGTTCGCTGTTCGAGGTGGACGATCTCGACCAGGCGGTGGAGCACGCAAAGTCGCACCCGGCGACCTGGGCGGTCACCCGGAGCGACCAGGGCTCGATCGTGTTCGCCGGTGGGGAGCGATTCGACGTGCCGGCGAGCCCGGTCGACGAGGTCGTCGACACCACCGGTGCCGGTGATCTGTATGCAGCCGGCTTTCTCTACGGCTACACCCGTGATCTGGCGTTGACCCGGTGCGCGGCGATCGGGTCGATGGCCGCCGCCGAGGTCATCTCCCACGTGGGCGCCCGACCGCTCGCACCGCTTGCCGAACTGCTCGCCGATCTGCTCGACACCGACGCCGACTGATCAGGCCCGGCTCGGGTCCGTCGAGCGGATCGGCGCCATGGGCTGATCGAGGTCGCTCCGAACGTCGTTGCAGGCTCTGATAATAGTCGTTATCATCGGCTTCGTGACCATGACGGACGAGCCGGCCGTCGACAGTGAAACGACCTTGCCGGCAGGAGCGAGCTCCGATGATCGTTCCGGCGCGTCGACGCCCGAGGCCGACGAGTTGGGGGAGCGACTGTTGGAGGCCGCGGCCGAAGTGTTCGCCGAGCGTGGCTACGACAAGGCCGGGGTCGCGGAGATCGCCCGACGAGCCGGGGTCACCACCGGCGCAATCTATGCGCGCTACCCGGGCAAGGCCGAGCTGCTGGTCGAGGCGATCGATCCGCACGCCGGCGACGAACTCGAGACGCTGTTCGCGGATCATCAGTTCCAGGGGCGCATGGAGGACATCCTGCTCGCGGCCGGCTCCAGCCTGGTGCAGCCCGGCCCCCAGGAGCAGTCGCGTTCGTCGTTGTTGCTGGAGTCCTTCGTTGCCGCCCGGCGCCATCCCGACGTCGGCGAGGTGCTGCGCGACCGGGTACTGGAACGCCGCGACCGACTCACCGCCATTGTCGAGGCCGCCAAGGCCGACGGCGGCATCGAGGGAGCCCTCGACACCGCGTCGATGGTGCTGTTCTGCCACGCCGTCGGCTTCGGATTTCTCCTGGTCGAAGCCCTCGACCTGGAGTTGCCCGACCCCGAGAACTGGCAGGCACTGATCACCCGTCTCGTCGACGCGTTGGGGACCGCGCCCACATCCGAACCCACCACTGAAAAGGGGAATGAACCATGAGCCTCACCGAAAAAGTTCCGACTCAGCAGGATCCGGCCCTCCAAGAGGTCGACGACATCCTCGCCCTGACCAACGAAGACACCGACGAAGCGATCCACACCGTCCAGGACAACGCGGACTCCATCTTCACCTGGGACTACGAGAAGGGCAAGCGCCCCCGCCTCAACCGACTGTACGAGAAGGCCAAGCATTCCCAGTGGAACGGCGAGACCGACCTGGACTGGTCGATCGAGGTCGACCAGGAGAAGATCGCCCGCGAACAGGGCACGGTGGGGGCCGACGTCTTCGGGATGTTGGGCATCGACCTGACCGGCACCCCGATGGCCAAGTGGACCGAGTCCGAATGGGTCACGATGCAGATCGAGTCACAGAACTGGAGCCTTTCTCAGTTCATGCACGGTGAGCAGGGCGCGCTGGTCTGCACGGCCAAGATCGTCGAGACCGTTCCGTGGATCGACGCCAAGTACTACGCCGCCACCCAGGTGATGGACGAGGCCCGACACGTCGAGGTCTTCGCGAAGTACCTGGACGAGAAGATGAACGGCCACTATCCGATCAACTATCACCTGCGCGCGTTGCTGGACGACATCATCGAGGACTCGCGCTGGGACATGACGTATCTGGGCATGCAGATCATGGTCGAGGGTCTGGCACTCGCCGCGTTCGGCATGGCGTACCAGACCACGACAGAGCCGCTGTTCAAGCAGCTCCTCAAGTACGTGATGTCCGACGAGGCCCGCCATGTCGCCTTCGGGGTGCTCAGCCTCAAGGAGTACTACGCCGAGTTGAGTGATTCGGAGATGGCCGAACGCCAGGAGTTCGCCTTCGACGCCGCGGTGCGGATGCGCGACCGGTTCCTCCAGCAGGAGGTCTGGGAGCGCATGGGCGTCGACCCGAGGCAGGCGATCAAGCTGTTCTCGGTGATCGACAAGAACGAGGACCCCTTCCAGCAGTTGCTGTTCTCGAAGATCGTGCCGAACTGCTCCAAGCTCGGACTGCTCGACGCGAA
>DASSYG010000035.1:0-7313 GCA_035703405.1 Acidimicrobiales bacterium
GTGCCACCTGGGCCGCTATGACGAAGCCCGCAGCGTATTCCCCTTCACGCCGGACGCCCTCGACCGCTTCCCCCGCGACCTCGCCTACACGACCGGGTTGCAGTCACTCGCGTATGCCACGTCGAAGCTCGGTGAGGTCGAACTCGCCGAACGGCTCTACCCGGACCTGCTGCGCCACCGGCACCTGTTCTCGTGCAGCTTCGTGACCACGACCGGATCGCTGGAGTACGGGGCGGCACTCGTGTCGCTGGCCACGGATCGTCACGACGACGCCGTGGAACACCTGCGCCGTGCGATCGACGCGAACGTCCGGGCCGGCGCCAGGTACTGGGAAGCCGAAGCGCGGATCGAGCTCGCCGAGACCCTCCGTTCCCGGAACGACAACGGTGACGCCGCGGAAGTCACCGAACTGCTCGCCACCGC
Source organism: Acidimicrobiales bacterium (assembly GCA_035703405.1). Lineage (GTDB taxonomy): Bacteria > Actinomycetota > Acidimicrobiia > Acidimicrobiales > Iamiaceae > JAFDWI01. Next base: position 424 of record DASSYG010000035.1, read on the forward strand.
GGCCGACTGCGCCCGCACCAATGGCTTCGCCGGCCTCACCCGCCGGATCGACGCTCTGGATTGACCTACCCTGCGGCGCTCGGAGCCCGTCGGAGCAGTACCGCCTGGTCACCCATGAGCGATAGAAGTTGTATCGTAGCGCCGACCCGTCGAGTGCACGGGTCGCTTCAGGGAGGTCGGGTGCGTGTCCGAAGAGATCACGGCGACGTTCATCTTCACGGATCTGGTGGATTCCACGGCGTTGGCGTCGCGGGTCGGGCCGGACAAGGCCGAGCAGATCCGCACCGCACACTTCGGCGCGCTGCGAGGTGCGATCGATTCCTTCGGTGGCACCGAGGTGAAGAACCTGGGTGATGGGTTGATGGTGATGTTCACCTCGGCTCGCCGAGCCGTGTCGTGCGCAGTGGCGATGCAACAGGCGATCGAATCGCACAACCGGCGCGCGCAAGAGCGACTGTCGATCCGGGTGGGCATCGCGGTCGGTGAAGCCACGCTGGAAGACGCCGACTATTTCGGCACCCCGGTGATCGAAGCGGCCCGGTTGTGCGCGCAGTGCGACGACGATCAGATTCTGGTGACGGCAACTGTTCTGACGCTGGTCGGTTCCGGGCTCACCCTCGAGACCCGAGATCTGGGTGGCATCGAGCTCAAAGGGCTGCCCGAGCCGGTGGGGACGGTCGAGATCCTGTGGGAACCCGATGCGGCTTCGTCCGACTCGGTCGCATTGCCGAGTCGAGTCGCTTCGGTGCTCACCGGTGCGGCGTTGGGGTTCTTCGGCCGCACCGAGGAGTTGGCTGTCATCGCCGAGGCCGCGAAGACCGCTCGTGGCGCACAATGCCCCCAGCTCGTCGCAATCGCGGGAGAACCGGGCATGGGTAAGACGACGCTCGCTGCCCATTCCGGGCACGACCTGGCCGGAACCGGTGAGGCGATCGTCGCGTTCGGCGGCTGCACCGAAGGACTGTCAGTACCGTTCCAGCCCTGGATCGAAGCGGTCCGCGGGCTCGTCGACACCTGGGACACCCCGACCCTCGACGCGCACGTGGCCGCCCGCGGGCACACCCTGGGCACCTGGGTGCCCGAACTGGCCGCCGGCGACGGGGCGCCGGTGGCTTCCTCGGACGCGGCGAGTGACCAGTTGGTGTTGTTCGCCGCGGTCACCGATGTGCTGGCCCGCTCCGCGGATGACCGGTTACTGGTCATGATCCTCGACGACCTGCAATGGTCCGACGCCGCGTCGATTCAATTGTTACGTCACGTCCTGACCCGCGAACTGGCCAAGCCCGTCCTGGTGGTGGCGACCTACCGCGACAGTGACCTGACCTCCGGTGACTCCCTCACCGGGTTCCTCGCGGACATGCGCCGCGAACCGAATGTCACCCGGATCGACCTGGACGGGTTCTCCGACACCGAAGTCGTCGAGGTCATGGAAGCCGCCGCCGGTCACGACCTCACCGAGCCGGGGATCGCACTGGCCCACGCGTTGCGGCGCGAGACGCGGGGGAATCCCTTCTTCACCGGAGCGATGCTGCGTCACCTGGTCGACAACGGCCTCGTCGCACAGAGCGCAGCGGGCCGGGTGGAGGTGACCGGGTCACTCCATGAACTGGGGCTGCCCTCCAGCGTGCGTGAGGTTGTCGCCCACCGGGTCGATCGCCTCGGTGACGACACGGTGACCGTGCTGAACGCCGCCGCGGTGATCGGTCTGCGTTTCGATTTCGAGCTGCTCGTCGACCTGGTTGAGCTTTCCGAGGACACGGTGCTCGACGTCCTCGAGGAAGCCACCGCGGCCGCGCTGGTCGAAGAGGACCAGAACCGTCCGGGCCAGTTCGGATTCGTGCACGGTCTGGTCCGCGACACGCTCTACACCGAGATCAGCGCCACCCGACGCCAACGCACCCACCGTCGCATCGCCGAAGCTCTGGAAGACCGGCCCGACCTGGCCGAGCCGACGCTGCTGGCGACGCACTTCATCGCGGCGAGCCGACCCCACGACGTCGACAGAGCCGTGCAGTATGCGGCCAAGGCCGGAGACGCCGCCATGGCCGCGTTCGCGCCCGCCGACGCGGTGGCCTGGTACGGCCAGGCCCTCGAGTTGCACCTCGGCGACGCCGACGCAGACCTAGGCATCCAATGCGACCTGCAGACCAAGCTCGGCCATACGATGCGCAACGCCGGTGACCCGACCCACCAGGACCTCCTGTTCGCAACCGCCGAGTTGGCCGAGCGGCTCGGCGACCCGGACCGCTCCATCGCGGTGGCCCTCGCGCTCACCGAAAACGGCACGGCATCGAAGCCCGAAGACCCCGACCGCCGCGCGCTGGTGGAGCGGGCGCTCGCCTTGGTCGACGGCACCGACGCGGCGAACCGGGTCAAACTGCTCCTCGCTCTCGCGGCCGAAACCGACCGAAACCTCACTGATCGACGCCGTACCCTGATCACCGGAGCAGTCGAGGAGGCTCGGCGCAGCAGAGATGACCGCCTCTGGGTGTTGGCACACTCACAGTTGTACCTCGTGAACCAGCCTGCAGACCACGAACGCCTCCTCGACGAGACCGAGACCACGTTGGACATCGCCACCGCACTCGGCGATCGCACGCTCGAATTCCACGCGCTGGCGAGCCGGATGAACGAACTCGCGCTCGCCGGACGTACCGCCGAGCGGACCGAGTTGTGCGAGCGCGCCCGACGACTCCTCGGTGACAGTGGGACCGCCCAACAACGGCATACGCTCCGCCAAGCGCTCGTCACGCTCATGTGCTACCGAGGCGAAGTCGACGACGCCGAAGCGCTTGTGACCAGCGGCTATTCCGAAGCCAGTCAAGCCGGGCTCGACGACGCACTGGTCCGCTACGCATCCCAGCTCTTCGTCATCCGCGAACTCCAGGGTCGACTCGACGAGCTCGTCGACCTGTTCGTCGACGTCGCCAAGGACGGTTCGGCGCCCGCGGCGGCGTACGCGGCGGCGGCTTTCATGCTGTGCCATCTCGGCCGGGTCGACGAGGCCCGCAAGGTCGTCCCGATCACGATCGAGTTCCTCGAGGCGATCCCCGAAGATGTGACCTGGACGACCGCGCTGCGCTGTGCCGCCTACGTCGCATCGGCCATGGACGACACCGTCACCGCCGCGTGGGTTTATGACCGGCTTCTCCCGTACCGTCACCTGTTCGCGCACACGAACGTCACCACCACCACCTCACTGGAACTACCACTCGGCCTGGCCGCCCGCACGCTCGGCCACACCGACGACGCCGTCAGCCACTTCCGTAGCGCCGTGAACGCGAACCGTTCAGCCGGTGCCCTTTTCTGGACCACTGAGTCACAGATCGAACTCGCCGAAACACTCAGCATGCGTGGCGGCCCCGGCGACGCCACCGAAGCCGCCGAGCTGTCGGCCGCCGCAGCCGAATGCGCCCGCACCTACGGGTTCGCCGACCTCGACCGTCGGATCGGTGCGCTGGGCTGACAGCGCTCAGATGTCCGGCCGCCCGCGAAGCGTTCAGGCCACCGGAACCGTGAGGGTGCGGGCGGCGACTGTCTCGGCGACGTCGTGGACCCGAACCACCGATGCACCGTGCCGCCACGCCCACACCGCGGTGGCGATCGACGCCTCGAGGCGCTCGCGAACCGGCGCCGCCAACGTACGCGACGCGTCGGCACCGGGTTCGACATCGGTGGTCGACGATCCGTCGGCCTGGGCGGTGAGCCGCCCCAACGACGACTTGCGGCTCGTACCCACCACTACCGGATACCCCGTTGCGACGAGCACGTCGAGATGTTTGAGCAGGCTCAGGTTGTGCTCGGTGGTCTTGCCGAATCCGATACCCGGGTCGATCCACACCTCGGGCACCCCGAGCGCCTCGCCGGCCTCGGCCCGCTCGACCAGAAAATCGCGCACCTCGGCGACCACGTCGCCATAGTGGGGCCGCTGCTGCATCGTGCGGGGGGTGCCCTGCATGTGCATGCACACCCACACACACCCCTTGGCCGCCGCGACCTCTGCGAGCGCGAGCGAACCCGACACGTCGTTGACGATCGTGGCGCCCGCGGCGATGGCGGCTTCGGCCACCTCGGGGGTCATCGTGTCGACCGAGACCCGGACCTGTGTGGCCAATGCCTCGACGACGGGCACGACCCGTGCCGCCTCGGCGTCGGGGCCGACCGGGTCGGCACCGGGCCGCGTCGACTCACCACCGACGTCGATGATGTCCGCCCCCGCGGCCACGAGCTCGCGGGCGTGCACGATCGCCGATGCCGGATCGGGCCAACAGCCGCCGTCCGAGAACGAATCGGGCGTGACGTTCACGACCCCCATGATCGACGGACGCGTTCCCACAGCGAAGCGGTGGGTCAGTTCGAGACGGTCGGGATGGTCAGCTCGATGCGCGAGAAATCGACGTTTCCGCCCATCTGGGGCACCGCGTAGGCGACTGTGGACGCCACCAGTTGCAAGGTCAGCTTCGCGTCCTTGGCCGCGGCAAACGCGACGTCCTCCATCGACAGGCTTGCTTGGTGCAACAAGCCGTCACAGGTGATTGCGATCGGCGTGATCTGGTTACCGACCACCCGCCCGGTCGCGTCGTCGACGAGCTGGGCGAAGACCCGGGTGGGCTTGGTCGCCTCGGCGTCCAGCGTGCAGGTGTAGCCCAGGTCCAGTTGCGGCGCACCCAGCACCAAGCGGGGCTCACCGGTGAGGTCTACAGGCACCTCGAGTGCCTTGGTTGCCTTGGCGGGCGTGATCTTGCCGGCCAACGACCCGATGATGTCGCCAGGTTTCACGTCGGTGGCGGGGCCCGACCCGCCTTCGGGTTGCAGCTCGAGCGTGCCCGCATCGGCGAAGGCGAACTGCGACGTGCCCGCCTGCGCGGGCGGGAACTGGGCGAACGAGTGGACCTTGCCGGCCTGATCGGTCGTCTGGAAGGCCGGCACCGTGTCGGCATCGGCATCGTCGTCGAGATAGCGGGCGAGCCAGTTCATCACGGCATCGGCGACGTAGCCGTCGGGATCGGCATCGTTGTTGCACACGCCGTGGCCACCACAGAACCAGGTCATCGCCAGCGGGATCCCGTTCGCCGACAGGGCCTCGGCGTTACGCACCCCTTCGGACAACGGAAACAGGTTGTCGACGGTGCCCTGGACGATCAGTGTCGGGACGTGGATGTCGGCGAGAACGTCGTCCGGACCACGATCGAGGAACCACGTGCGGTCGTCCTGGTTCAGCACGCCCGTGGCGGTTGCGTCGGCGTTCGCGCTCGTGATGTGTGGGTCGAGCTTCGCGGTCGCCGCGATCGAGACCAGCAGCTCACCCCAACCGGCCTTGTACGTCTCTGCCGGGTACAGGCTCGTGGCCAGTGAGTTCCACGCGATCGTCGGGGTGATCACATCGACCCGACAGTCCGACGCTGCGGTGACGTACTGGATGCCGCCGCCATAGGACATGCCCACCATGCCCAGACGCGGGTTGCCCGGATCGTCGAGCTGCACGCCGTCCTGGGCCGAAACCCAGTCGATCAGCGTCGAGACGTCCTTGGCCTCGTAGTCGATGCTGTCGACGGTCACGGTGCCCTCGGATTCACCGAAGCCGCGGGGGTCCCAGGTGGCGACGTTGTAGCCGGCCTTGCGCAGGCCGGCGATGGTCACGACGCTCTGGGGACCGACATCGGCCTTCGGGGCGGCGTCGGTGTCGCCCGGAAGACTCCAGCCCGGTCCCATCAGCACCGTCGGTGACGTCGCGTCTGGTGATGCTTTGCGTGGGAACCAGTGGATGCGGATCGTGGTGCCGTCGAAGGAGATGAGGTCGAAATCACTCTTGGAACCCGCCACCGGTTTCGCCTCCGGAGCGGGGCTGGGTGCCCGGTCACATGCGGGGGCTTTCCAATCGGCGATCAGACGCCCCTGCACAGAAGCCGTCGTCGTTGACGTCGTTGCTGCGGCGGTGGTCGACGCGGCATCGGACCCGCCCGAGGAGCACCCCGAAACGACGAGCGCCAGCACCGCGACGACTGCGACACCGGCCTTGGCACCGACACGGCGGACGCCGCCCGTGCGCATCACGACGTGCGCACGAAGCGCATCGCCTCGTGCCGGGTCGATTCGTTCGTCCTGAACAACCCACGCACCGCCGAGGTCACCGTGGTGGACCCGGGTTTGCGCACCCCCCGCATCGACATGCACAGATGCTCAGCCTCGATCACGACCATCACTCCTTTGGGTTGCAACGTCTCGTCGATCGTGTCGGCGATCTGGGTGGTGAGCCGCTCCTGGACCTGGGGGCGGCGGGCGTAGCCGTCGACGAGGCGGGCCAGCTTGGACAGACCCGTGACCCGACCGTCGTCGTTGGGGATGTACGCGACGTGGGCTTTGCCGATCCAGGGAAGCAGATGGTGCTCACAGCACGAATACATCGGGATGTCGCGCACCATCACCATCTCGTCGTGGCCCGCTTCGAAGGTGACCTCGAGGTGGTGGGACGGGTCCTCTCGCAGACCCGCGAAGATCTCCGCGTACATCCGGGCGACCCGGGCCGGGGTGTCGACCAGCCCGTCGCGTGCGGGGTCCTCACCGACAGCGAACAGGATCTCGGTCACCGCGGCACGGATCCGCGCCTCGTCGACTGCAGGAGCGGGACCCCGTCCGTCGACCGGGGGGCGACCGGCGGCGGCGCTCACGGGTGCTCCGCGATGGTGCGCACGTCGGGCAGGTTCCGGTACCGCTCGCCGTGGTCGAGGCCGTAGCCGATCACGAAATCCGACGGAATCCTGAACCCCTCGTAGCGCAGGCCGGGATCGACCCGTTGCAGGCCTTCGCGTACCAACAAGGCACAGACCTCGAGGGTCGCGGGATGGCGGACCTTGAGGTTCTTGCGCAGATACCGCAGGGTCAGACCGGTG
>DASSYG010000055.1:0-4633 GCA_035703405.1 Acidimicrobiales bacterium
CGCCGCAGGTCAGCGCGTGCGCTCGGGCGATGCGATCGTGGAAGTGGTGGCTACCGACCCCGTGCTGAGCGTCCACGTCGTGGCCGATGACCGTTCCTGACAACGATGTCCTCGACCCTGGGGTGGGGACGGTAACGTCCCAGTGGTGCAGGTCTCGATCGGTGCCACCGTCTTCGATCTCCAGCGGCGCCCGCTCGTGATCGCCGTGCTGGAGCGACCCGGCCGTGGCCCTGCGGGCCTCGAGCGCGGGTGTCTGATGGGCATGGCCAAGGAAGCAGCCGGACTCGGAGCGGATCTCGTCATCTGCCCGGCAGCGGCGGTGACCGAGGGGTTGCCGGGAGCGCTCGCCGACATCGGGGTGGGGTGCGTGGGGGTCGCCACCGACCCGGTCGAAGCCGAAGCGTTGGTGCGCCGCAACGTGGTCGCGATCCTGTGGCAGGGGCCGGGTGATCGGGTGGACCGTGGGCCGGTCGGGTCACATTCGATCCCCACGTTCTCTCGGACGGGCGAAAGCCTCCTGCCCGGAGACGGGGTCGTCGTGGAACCTGACGAGTTGACGGAACTGGATCGCACACCGCCGGGGGTCGTCGGCATCGTCGACCTGTCGGCGATCGTCGGCCGGGCCGAGATCGCCGCTCTGGTCGCGGTCGCCCTCGAAGCGGGTGCGTCGGGGTTCATCACGTCGTCGCCATCGGCGGTGCGCCGTGCGGCACACGTGATCCGAGCGGTGGAACACGCCGAATGAGTGCTGCGGTGCCGATCCACCTCGTGCGGGGCAGCGACCCGGTACTGGTGGCCGACGCCGTCATCGCTCTCGTCGAGGAGCTGGTCGGCTCGGCCGACCGCAGCCTGTCGCTCGATGAGTACTCCGGTGACGAGTACGACCTGGGCGCCGTTGTTGACGCGGCGTCGACCCCGCCGATGTTCTCCGATCACCGGGTCGTGGTGGCCCGGGGCGCGGGACGGTTCTCGAAGGGCGACGACGTGGCGCCGCTCGTCACCTATCTGGCGGCACCCATGGACTCGTCGGTGATCGTGCTGGTGTGGGAACTCGCGCCGGGTCAACAACGACTCGCCGCAGTACCCAAGAAATTGTCGGCGGCCATCGACGCCGCAGGTGGAAAGGTCGTCGCGACCGACCCGGGCACGTCCCGGAACGCCCGGGATTCCTGGTGGTCGGACCTGTTCACCAAGGCACCGGTGCAACTGACCCGCGAAGCTCAGACGCTCGTTCGCGAGCGCAGCGGTGAAGACGTCAGCACCGCACCGGCGCTCATCAGGGTGCTCGAGGGCACGTTCGGAAGCGGCGCCCAGCTCGACGCCGCAGCGGTGGAGCCCTTCCTGGGCCAGGCCGGTGGCGTGCCGCCCTGGGAGCTGACCGACGCGATCGACCGTGGCGACCCGGCGGGGGCACTCGATGCGCTGCACCGGATGATGGGAGCGGGCGGGCGACATCCCCTCCAGATCATGGCGACGCTCACGTCGAACGTCGTGCGGATCGCACGGCTCTCGGGAGCCGACGTCTCCGGCGAGCGCGACGCCGCCGCGCTGCTGGGAATGAAAGGGTCGACGTTTCCTGCCAAGAAGGCCCTGACGAGCGCGCGCACGTTGGGCCCCGAGGGTGCCCGGCAGGCCGTGGAGTTGTGTGCCGAAGCAGACCTGACCCTGCGGGGCGGGGGCGCGGCCTGGCCAGGCGAGCTCGTCCTCGAAGTCCTGGTCGCGCGGTTGTGTCGTCTCGGTCGAGCCCGACCCCGGTCTCGGCGGAGCCGAGCGACGAGCTGATCAGCTCGCGGCGTTCGCCTTCTTCATCAGGCGGGACTTGCGGCGGGCAGCCTCGTTGCGATGGATGACGCCCTTGGTGGCGGCCGTGTCGATCCGCTTGATCGCCTGACGGACTGCCTCGTCAACCCCGTCGGCGCTCTGCTCGATGGCAACGGTCGCCTGCTTGGTACGCGTGCGCATCTCCGAGCGGACGGCCTTGTTACGGGCGCGGGCCTTCTCGTTCTGCCGGTTGCGTTTGATCTGGGACTTGATGTTCGCCACTGCGATCCTCGTCGACGCTGCTTCGATACCGTGCTGTCACGTGAACAGCTTTTCCACGATAGTGGGCTTGGCCCGTCCCCTCCCAACCGGATCGCCGGTGGCGGGTCTCCCAGGGTCGCGCGTGCCGGTGCCTTCGGAGGTCGCCACGGCTGGTCGGTACGCTGGCAGGTCCCTGCTCCGCCTCGCCCGATCTGGATGTGTCCCACCGAACCCATGACCGATCTCGAGCATTTCCGCTGCATCAGCGTCATCGCCCATATCGACCATGGCAAGACCACGCTCTCGGACCGGATCCTGCAGGTGAGTGGCGCGGTCGACGCGCGGGCGATGCGCGACCAGTACCTCGACACCATGGACCTCGAGCGCGAGCGAGGTATCACGATCAAGCTGCAGAGTGTGCGCCTCGACTACGCCGGTCACGTGATCAATCTGATCGACACACCCGGCCACGTCGACTTCGGCTACGAGGTGTCGCGGTCGTTGGCGGCGTGTGAAGGGGTGATCCTGTTGGTGGATGCCTCCCAGGGGATCGAGGCTCAGACGTTGGCGAACTGCTACCTGGCACTCGAGAACGACCTCGAGATCGTGCCGTGCCTGAACAAGATCGATCTGCCCGCCGCGGAGCCCGATCGGGTCGCAGACGAGATCTCGGGACTGCTCGGGTTGGACCCGGCTTCGGTGTTGCGGATCTCCGCGAAGACCGGTGAAGGTGTGCCCGAGTTGCTCGACGCGGTCATCGACCGGGTGCCGGCTCCCAGCGGTGACGCCGACGCGCCGCTGCAGGGTCTGATCTTCGACTCCCATTTCGACGCCTATCGGGGCGTCGTGTCGTCGGTCCGCGTGATGAATGGGCGACTCACCACTGGCGCGAAGTTGAAGTTCATGCAGGCGGGAACGGTTCACGAGGCCGAAGAGGTCGGCGTTCGCTCGCCCGACCCGGTGCCGGTCGAGGGCTTGGGACCGGGCGAGACCGGCTATCTCATCGCCGGAGTGAAGGACGTGGGTGAGGCGCGTTCGGGTGAGACCGTCACGACCGCGGTGCGGCCCGCGGAGTCGGCGCTCGAGGGCTACTCGCACCCCAAACCCATGGTGTTCTGCGGGATCTACCCGATCGACGGGGACGAGTTCGCGTCGCTGCGGGAATCCCTCGACAAGCTGCAACTCAACGACTCGTCGTTCACCTATGAACCCGAGACCTCCGGGGCACTCGGCTTCGGTTTCCGTTGCGGGTTCCTGGGCCTTCTTCACATGGAGATCGTGCGCGAGCGCCTCGAGCGCGAGTTCGATCTGTCGCTCATCGCCACGGCGCCGTCGGTGCAGTATCAGGTGACCACGACCGCCGGCGACACCATCGCCATCGACAACCCGTCCGATCTGCCGCCCATGGCCGAGGTCGAGTCGATCGCGGAACCGTGGCTGAACGCCACCATCCTGACCCCGAGCGACTACACGGGCACGATCATGGAGTTGTGTCAGGCCCGGCGAGGGGAGTTGGGCACCATCGAGTACCTCTCACCCGAACGGATGGAGATCTCCTACCGGCTGCCCCTCGCCGAGGTCGTCACCGACTTCTTCGACCAGCTCAAGAGCCGCAGCCAAGGTTATGCCAGCCTCGACTACGAACCCGCCGGCGACGTCGTCGGCAATCTGGTGAAGGTGGACGTGCTGTTGAACTCACAGCCGGTGGATGCGTTCTCGATGATCGTGCACCGCGACAAGGCCGAGTCCTACGGACGACGGATGACCGAGAAGCTCCGCGAGCTGATCCCACGGCAGCTCTTCGACGTGCCGATCCAGGCCGCGATCGGTGGGCGGATCATCTCGCGCGAGACCGTGAGGGCCAAGCGCAAGGACGTGATCGCCAAGTGTTACGGCGGTGACATCACCCGCAAGCGCAAGTTGCTGGAGCGTCAGAAGCAGGGCAAGAAGCGGATGAAGAACATCGGCCGGGTCGAGGTGCCCCAGGAGGCGTTCGTCTCCGCACTCAAACTCGACGACTGACGTCGCATCTCGACCGGGTCGTCGTGATCACTTGCGTCCGGCCGCACCCCGTTGCCAGGCGGCCACTCACAGGCCGCGCCGATAGGTCACATCGGTTCCGGCTCAGTGTTGTCATTCGTCAAGCTGCGCTTGGCGGACAGCCACACTGTGCTCATTGGTCGGCTGCGCCGATCGGCGCAGCCTCTCAGCCGATGTAGGCGGGCGTGGCCCGTACCGGCGTCGCTGCGGGAGCGTTCCCGCCGGTGCTGTGGGAGGTGGTTGGCAAGTGGTCGGCTCCGACGTGCGTGGCGGCCGTGGTCGTCGGTGCGGTCGCCGAGGATGACGTGGGTCCGCTCGAGTCGGGAGTCGTCGTCGTAGGCCGGGTCACCGTCGGGACGCCACTGGTCACCGGTCCAACGGTCGACGGGGGAGACGACGTGGCCGGTGGCGCCGTGCTCGAAGGCGTGGTGCTGGGCGTGGTGGTGCTGGGCGTGGTGGTGCTGGACGTTGTCGTGCTGGACGTTGTCGTGCTCGGCGGAATGGTGGTGTTCGTCGTGGTGGTGCTGGAGGTCGTGGTGCTGGAGGTCGTGGTGCTGGAGGTCGTGGTGCT
>DASSYG010000403.1:0-2212 GCA_035703405.1 Acidimicrobiales bacterium
GCCGTTCAGAATACGTCGTTCAAAATACGTCGTTCAAAATAAAGCGGCGCTGAGTTCCTTGCGGAAACGCTTCGTACGCGGATCATCTGGACCCAACAGCTCGAGCACGTCCAGATATTCCTGCCTGGCGGCATCGTCTTCGGCAACCCGCGCCAGCAGGCCGGTGAGACGCTCGGACACGTCGTCGCCCGTCGCCTCGTCGGGTCCGACCCGTGCCAGCGCCGCGATGCGCTTCGCCTCGGCCGTCTCGGGGATACGGCCGAGCATCTCGAGGGCTTCCTCGCGACGCGCTGCGGCGATGAGCAGCTCGGCGAGCGCCATGGTCGCATCGACGTGGTCGGGCGTGATCTCCAACACCCGACGCAACGACGACTCGTCGCCGCGCGCCAGCAACTCGGCGAGTTCGCGGTCCGAGGAAGTCGGCCGGAGCTTCTGGACGAACGCCGTCACCTCACCAGCGGGCCGAGCGCCCAGGAACGCATCGACCACCTTGGCGTCCTTCATCGCGAACACCGCGGGAATCGACTGCACCTTGAACGCGTTCGCAACGGCCGGATTGTCGTCGATGTTCACCTTCACGAGGACCACGTCGCCGTCGGTCGCGTCGACGGCGTCGGTCAGGATCGGGCCGAGCTGCTGACACGGGCCGCACCAGGGCGCCCACAGGTCGATGACCACCGGAGTGGTCCGGGAGCGTTCGAGCACCTCGGCCTCGAAGGTCGCGTCGGTCACGTCGATCGTCACGGCTTCAAAGGTTACCGCTATGCGCGAGTCATGCCACCGGTCCGACCCGGGTCGTTCGTCGAGAGGCGATAACGGGTCCGGGTATCGGTCGCCTCGCCGGTCTGGGTAGCGTTGGGGCCGTGAACGAGCCGACCACGCCAGCCGGAATCGACGGGCCCGCCATCACTGCATGGCTCAGCGCGCGCGCACCAGTGACCGAACCCCTGACGTTCTCGTTGATCAGCGGGGGACGATCGAACCTCACCTTCGACGTGACCGACGCGGCCGGAGGCCACTGGGTCCTACGGCGTCCACCCATCGGCCACGTGCTCGCCACGGCACACGACATGGGCCGCGAGCACCGCATCATCGCCGCGTTACGCGACACCGCGGTGCCCGTTCCCCCTGCGATCGACCTGTGTACCGACGCCGAGGTCAACGACGCACCGTTCTTCGTGATGGACTACGTCGACGGTCTGGTGTTGCGTGACCGTGCAACCGCCGAGCAGCTCGACCTCGACGCCAGAGGCGCCGCTGGGATGCACCTCATCGACGTGCTGGCGGCCATTCATGCCGTGGACCCCGACGAGGTCGGCCTCGGTGATCTCGGACGGCGCGAGCACTACGTGGAACGGCAGCTCAAGCGCTGGCACAGCCAGTGGGAACGATCCGCGTACACCCACGTCACCGGCATCGACGACGTCCACGGCCGACTGTCGGCGAAGGTGCCCGAGCAACGCGAGTCGACGATCGTGCACGGCGACTACCGGCTGGACAACTGCATCGTGACCCCGGACGGCCAGATCGCGGCCGTGCTCGACTGGGAGCTGTGCACCCTCGGCGACCCGCTCGCCGACATCGGCCTGTTGCTCGTGTACTGGTCGGAGCGTTCCGACGGGTTCTCTGCGATGCCCGATTCACCCACGACCGTTGCCGGGTTTCCCGACCGTGACCAGATCACCGCACGTTACGCCGAAGCATCCGGACGCGAGATCGGCGACGTCGACTACTTCGTCGCGCTCGGCTACTGGAAGCTCGCCTGCATTCTCGCCGGCGTGGCCACCCGCTACGCGGACGGCCAGATGGGCGACGACGCCGACGCAGCCGCTCTCGCCGAACTGTTCGGTGCGCAGATCGAGAACCTGGTCGTGGCTGCGAGCGGCGCGGCGGAACGGTCGGGACGATGAACGAACTGTACGCATTCGAATCCGATCCGGGACTCGCCGATCCGCCGCTCATCCTCGGTCTCGACGGCTGGATCGACGCCGGTATGGGCGCCGGTGGCGCGACCGCGGCGCTGCTCGCGAACCACACCACGTCGCTGGTGGCCACCTTCGACGCGGACCGACTGCTCGACCACCGGGCCCGCCGTCCCACGATGCTGCTCGAGGACGGCATCATCAGCGAGCTGCGCTGGCCGCGGATCGAGTTGCGGGCCGGCACCGACAGTGACGGCAACGGGATGCTGCTGCTGGTCGGGGCGGAACCC
>DASSYG010000065.1:0-4360 GCA_035703405.1 Acidimicrobiales bacterium
CAGCGGACCGCCGTGGATCCACAGCAGCAGCGGTGCCGGGGTATCCGTCGTCGCGGTGTCCGGGAGAGCGAGCCAGCCTCGGACAGGAGTGCCGTCGTCGGCCGTGGCGGTGACGTCGACCAGATGTCCCGGCAGATCCGGTAGCAGCGCGGGCGCGCGGAGCGGTGTCACCGTTCCGGCGTCGGGGCCGGTCAACGCCACACGCACAGGGTGCGGCGGCGCCGCGCACGATGAGCGAAGTGCATACAGCGCGGAGCCGTCGGGGGCGACGGACACGTCGGTGTATACGGCGTCGTCGACTGTGAGCCGCTCGGGATGGCCGGTTCCTGGCCGCTGCACGAAGATCGGGCCGCGGCCGTGCTCGTCTGCCGTGAGTACGAGGCCTGTGCTGTCGGGCAGCCACGCGATGGACATGGGTCGACGGTCCCAGTCGGGAACTTCGACCGTGGTGGTTCCGCGGGCGATGTCGAGTACACGCAGGGTGATCCGCGGCGGCGTGTCCGAATCGCTCAGCGCTTCGTGTAGATACGCGAGCCTGCTTCCGTCCGGCGACAGCGTCGGATGGGTCGCGTCGCCTGTCTCGTCGTCCACCAGCGGCGTGCGCAGTCCGGTGGTCAGGTCGATCCGCACGAGTGTCGTGCGCCGCGAAGCGAGCGGCCCGGCCACGACCCAGGTCGACGCGGCGAACGTGCCGTCCGCAGCGACGTCGAGGTGCACGTTGCGCAGCGAGCTGCGGACGCCCGGTGTCAGGTCGGTGGGCTCTCCGTCGGCTCCGATTGTGAGCAGGTGTGGGCGGTCCGGGCCGAGGTCGCGGTCCCAGTACCGGACCGGGTAGCCGGTGTGCATCACGGCCGAAACTCCGAGGTCCTTGCGTGTGGCGCGGACGCGTTCGTCGTCGGTATCGCTGTGGCCGAGCACGTTCGCGGTGAGCACGATCCGGTCTGCGTGGGTGGCAGCATGCACTCCCGCAACACCGCCCTTGCGAGCGACCACATTCTCCGCTTCACCACCGGCAGCAGGGAGACGCCACAGTGAGGTCGGCTCGTCGTCCCCGCCCCGGGCGGCGGTGAACAGCAGATCGCCGCGCGCGGTAAAAGTCGGGTTCGACTCCCCCTTCTCTCCCTGTGTCAACCGGCGGGCGGGTTCGCCGCACAGCGGGTCGATCTCCCACAGCGCACCGACGAACGAGGTCGCCGTGTCGTCGAGAGTCGATTGCGCGAGAACCAGCCGGGCGCCGTCGGGCGACATCACGAGCCTCGTGGCACGCGGTAGCGCAAGGTAGTCGTCGAGGTCGTCGAAGGCCGTCATGCCCAGAACCTTAGAGCGCGGCCGGGAACTCCGGCACGCGTCACGCCGTTCGATCGAGTCGGCCGAGATGGTGACCATCGTGGTGATGGACAGACTCGCAGTCGGGTTACCGTGAGGGGGAAGCTGGACAAGCACCCAGTAAGGAGATCTCATGGCCCTGAACAAGACCGCCGTGTCCGCCCTCGCCGCAGGCGGACTCGTCGGCGGCTACGCCGTCGCACGCCGGACCGGTAACCGTCCGCTCGGGGGCGCTGTGCTGGGCGTCGTCGGCGCCGTATGTGGGACGCATTGGGCACGCACGAGCGGTCCCGCCCGCACGGCGGTGCTCGTCGCCACCTACGTGGGCGCGTTCGGCGCGTCGCATCCCTTGGCGAAGCAGATCGGTGCCTGGCCGGCGGTCGGCGTCGTCGCCGCAGGCACCGCAGTGGCGTCTCAGCTCGTCAGCAGGTGACACCCGGGGATACGCTTCGGACGCTCTGAGTGACGCGATCAGCGGGAGTCCGGCCGCCGGTTGTAACCTGGTCGGTCGACGAAACAGTTCGGGTTTCGTCTCCCCGATATCGAACGGAGAACGTACAGTGGTCGATCTCGCATATACCATCGCCGGGTCGGAAGCGACCGGCGGCGCAGGCCTGCAGGTCGATCTCAAGACGTTCCAGCAGCTCGGGGTGTACGGCGTCGGCACGACGACGTGCATCGTCTCGTTCGATCCGAAGAACAACTGGGGACACCGCTTCTTCCCGGTGCCGGCCGAGGTCATCGCCGATCAGATCGAGGCCGCCACGTCCGCGCACAACCTGGACGTCGTGAAGATCGGAATGCTGGGCACGCCTGCGACCATCGACGTCGTCGCGGACGGGCTGGGCAAATCCTCCTGGCGACACGTGGTGCTCGATCCGGTCCTGATCTGCAAAGGTCAGGAACCCGGCGCAGCACTCGACACCGACAACGCATTGCGTCGACAGATCCTGCCCCATGCGACGGTGATCACCCCGAACCTGTTCGAAGCTCAGACGCTGTCGGGTATGGACGCCATCGAGTCGATCGAAGACCTGACCGAGGCGGCTCGCCGTATCCACGATCTCGGCCCGAAGTACGTCGTGGCGAAGGGCGGCGTGGAGTTGCCCGGTGACGAAGCGGTCGATGTGTTGTTCGACGGCGAGAACGTCACCCTCTTGACCGCGCCGAAGGTCGGCAACGAACGCGTGTCCGGCGCCGGCTGCACGCTGGCGGCCGCTATCACCGCGGAGCTCGCCAAGGGCACCGAGGTGGCCGAGGCCGTCAAGGCGGCAAAGGATTTCGTCACGAACGGTATCAAGGGGCGCGTGTCGGCGCACACCCCGTTCGACACGGTCTGGCAGGGCGCGTAACCGCACACATGCGTGCTTTCGGTAGCCCTTGTTACCTCGAGCGCACACCGACGTATCGCATCACGTTGCCGGGTCGAGAATAGCTCTTGCTATTGTCGGCGTCGACGTGTTCGCCCTGGGGGGTCGAGCATTTGCTGACACGATCATGGGGGGATCGTCGTGACCGACGCACCACCGGCGCTGCCGCCGTATCTGTATCTTCCGTGCGCCCAGGCGGTTTCCGACCCGGCTGATGCCGTCGTCGATCTGAGATACCTCAGCGACGGTCGCATGGCCTTGCTCGCCTACACGGCCCTCGATCGTCTGGCGTCCTGCTGCGGCGACATGCAACCCTGGCTTGTCGTTCCCGCGCAGTTACTCCCACGACTGCGCCAGGTGTACTCGTGGGACGTGCTCGTGCTCGACATGGAGATCCCCGAGCACGAACGCCGGGGCGCGTACCACAACGGGAACACACCGACGCAGCAGCCCACGCGATGACGTTGTACGTCGATCCCGACGAACTCGACCGTGCCGCAGAGCGATACGAAACATCCGCCTATGCTGCAGCCGACATCGGTCGACATCTCCCCGATTCGGTGCGCGCAGGTGCCGCAACAGGTGCACTCACCGGAATGCTCGCGCAGGTGGCCGCCGACCTCACCGGTCTCGTCGCGACACTCGGTTCGAGTGGGATGGTTCTCGGCGGATGCGCGGCCGCATACCGCCGAACCGACGACGACACTGCTACGTACCTCGTGGCCCGCCTGTCCGGCATGGACGAGTGATCCGATGCCGATCGACACATTCATCGACGGCGATCCCGCAGACATCTCCCGGATCGGAGATTGGATCCGCCGAAGTCTTGCGGCCGCTGTCGAGGGCACAGGGGACAACGCAACCGCCGCCTTGGCTTCGGTGCTCGCCGATATGGCGGAGCTCTGTGATCGAGCCGCGGCCTCTGGATTGTCCGTGGTGTGCAACACCATTGCCGATCCCGCTCCCGATTCGGACGAGACCGTCCTCCGCGCGTACAACGACGCCGCAGCCGCGGCGCAGGACATTCACGCGCGCTGGGCGCGTGAGGTGGCCGCAGTCGCCAACCGATGGGCGGGTGAAGTGTGGGCTGCGTCGTTCACCACCAGTACCGGGCTCGACTACCTGACCGCAGAATTGAAGAAGACGGTGCAAGGTCTCGCAGAATACGCCGAGGGCCTCACGCGGCAATCTCTGCAGTCGATGCAGTTTGTACCCGACCTACCTGACGGGACGCCGTACGACGAGGTGCGGCGGCTCTACGGGCAGCTCAGGGCACCGCCGACGATCTCGCCGCAACGACTACACGCCACGCACAGCTGGCGGACGTTCCGGGGCGGATGGCTGTCGGCGTGGGAGCGCTGAGCCTGGTCGCCGGTGTCGGTGTCGACTACAACGGCGGTGGAGAATCACTCGAACAAGCCGTGGTCTCCAACTCCGCCGGCCTCGCGACTTCGATTGCCGCTGGAGCACTGATCGGATCAGCGTTTCCCGGGCTCGGCACCCTCGGCGGCGCGCTGGCCGGGACAGTGGTCGGCATCTTCGCCTCAGGCGGGGTCGACCATCTCTACGAAGACTCCTCGGCTGGCATCATGAGCACACTCGACGCCGGCGGCAGCGAATTGGTCGAAGCCGCACTCTCCCTCAAAGATCTCGGGGTCGCGGTC
>DASSYG010000073.1:0-2270 GCA_035703405.1 Acidimicrobiales bacterium
TCTCCCAGCAGAACATGAGCGCGGCGAGGCCCACGCCGCCGAGCATCGAGGCGGTGACGAACCACGCCCATTCGACGAGGTCGATCGTGCGGCCGGGACCGTAGGAGAACCCGATCAGCGTGGCGCTGATCGCCCCGACGAGGCTCAGCGCACCGAACGCACCAGCTCCCACGACACGCGCAAGATCGTCCCAACTCGACCACTTGGAACCCCGGAACCATTCGATCAACTCGATGTCGGACACGAAGAACCGCAAGGGCAGCGTCGTCGTCGTCGCCGTGGACGTCGACCCGGCGTACACGGTCCGGACCCGTCCGTCCCCAGTCGTGCTGAGTCGCCGCCCGGGAATGAACCGCAGCGACCCAGGTTCCGACGGATCCAACCGGATCGTCCCGTCGGCGACCCGCTGTAGTGCCCGAGCGATCCGTACCCCCGGGCGCACCCGACCGGCCAGGATCATGCCGCCCTGCCACGGTCGCAACTCCCCTGGGGGCTCGAACGCGATCGTCGCCCAGTCGGCGAGACGGCTCTCGTCTACTCGGACCGCACCGGGCGAGACGCGTCCGTCCGCAGGCGGATCGAACGCCAGGTCCGCAACGGTCGCTCCCTCGGTGACGGGCATCACCCAGTTCCCTCCGACACGACGAAGCCATGCGGCACACAACGCTGCGCAGACGAGAGCGCTGACCACCATCACTCCACCGAGCGACAACCGGTCCGCCAATGAAGCCACGAAGGGTTCGATGCGTGGCACCCCTGCGACGGTCGGTGTCACCGCGATCGGCGCGCCACGGCGAGCCGAGAACGTGACGCCGGCGCGCGACGGTTCGGCCACGTGGATCCGAACGTGTCCCGGCGCGACGATCCGAACCTCGCATTCGGGGCCGTCGCTCGGCCCGCACGTCGCCTCCTCCCAACGCCAGGGCGCGACGACCTCTACGTCGAGCTGAGCGACCCGTCGATCGAACCCGCCGCCGAGCTCGGAGACTCGGACCCGGCGACCGGCACGCGCGACCTCCGCCACGGGTCGTTCGAGGAACAGCCGGTAGTCACGCGCTCGCGGAGTCCCGAGGCCGTACCGCCACAACGGTTCGAAGCGTAGCGACGTGCCCGTACCGTCACGCTCGATCTCCACGGCGCTCGCGGGCATCGCCGATGCAACCAAACCGTCGAGCCCGACCGAATGGATGTCACGACCAACTCCCGACGGCGGAGCTTCGCCGAAACGGACCACCGCTGTCTCGTGCAACGTCGCGGTTCCGTCGCCGTTCCACGCGAGGTTTGCCCGGACCGCCCGGATCCCGATGGGATCCCGGCTCTTCAGCACCACGATGCCGATGCTGCTGGCGACGACGAGCGCGACGAGCACGATCGCCAGGATCCGGCGGCGTCTCGTGACCGTCACCTCACCGACTCTACGAACCCGCCCCGGTGCCGGAGCCCGATACCGGGTCGGTGCGATGACCGGCGGTGACGAGTCGACCTGGGTCCGCTATCGTGGACAGTCGACCCGTCCTACGATGTGGCGGCCGGGTCCTGTGCAACTGCAGCCCGTGAACCGAGTCAGGGCCGGGAGGCAGCAGCTCTCAGCGGAGCCTGCGGTGTGCCGCAGATCACCTGGTCGCCACTTCGAAGGGCGGGTCGCCGCCGTCCCGAGCGACGCCGCTCACCGCAGGGAACGCCGGAATCCCGTAGCAGCACAACGCCTCGACGGACATTTCGTCGGTCCCACCGATCGCTAATTTGGATCCGGCGGGTACTCGCTCGACCTCGTCGCACCTCGGGTCGATCGTCTTGCGCCGCTGGCACTGGCACCGACGCCCGCACCACCCGAACCAGGAGTTCACCGAGACCTGATGCCCATCGTCCAGCCAGGTCACGTGATCGGCGCCGAATCGTCGAAGTACGTCCACCTGACGGTCGAGCCGTGGCACTGGGTGGCGCTGATCACGTTCGTCGTCTCCCTGTTGTTGGTCGACCTGTTGTTCTTCCACCGGCGGGCCCACAAGATCACCGTCAAAGAGGCTGCGATCGAATCCTCGGTGTGGATCAGCATCGGTCTCGCCTTCACCGGCGTCATCTACCTGATGGCCGACCCGGGTGACAAGGGCGCTGCGGTCGGCGAGTACCTGGCCGCGTTCCTGATCGAACAGAGTCTCTCGGTCGACAACGTGTTCGTCTGGGCGGTGATCCTCACCTACTTCTCGGTGCCGGCGAAGTACCAGTTCCGGGTGCTGTTCTGGGGAGTGTTCGGCGCGATCGCTCTGCGT
>DASSYG010000179.1:0-4543 GCA_035703405.1 Acidimicrobiales bacterium
CTGTTCGGCCCACTCACCGCCTGAGTTCGGCTCATAATGCAGCGTGCCGCCAAGGTTGCCGTCGGTGCGCATCGCGCCGTCCCGGTGGAAGCTGTGGACCGGGCACCGAGGCGCGTTCACGGGTATCTCGTGGTGGTTGACCCCGAGGCGGTAGCGCTGCGCGTCGCCGTAGGAGAACAGCCGACCCTGGAGCATCTTGTCGGGTGAGAACCCGATGCCCGGCACGACGTTCGCCGGGGTGAACGCGGCCTGCTCGACATCGGCGAAGTAGTTCTCCGCGTTGCGGTTCAGTTCCCACTCACCCACCTCGATGAGCGGGTAGTCCTTCTTCGACCACACCTTGGTCAGATCGAAGGGATGGAACCGGTAGTCGGCCGCGTCGGCCTCGGGCATGACCTGTACACACAGCTTCCACTTGGGGAACTCGCCCCGCTCTATCGCCTCGAACAGGTCTCGCTGGGAACTCTCCCGATCGAGTGCGATGACCTCGCCGGCCTCGGAATCAGTGAGGTTCTCGATCCCCTGCTGGCACACATGGTGGAACTTCACCCAGTGCCGCTCGCCGGCCGCGTTGACGAAGCTGTAGGTGTGTGAACCGAACCCGTGCATGTGCCGGAAGCCCTTGGGTATGCCCCGGTCGGACATGACGATCGTGACCTGGTGCAGCGACTCGGGCAGGAGTGTCCAGAAGTCCCAGTTGTTGGCGGCGCTGCGCATGTTGGTGCGCGGGTCGCGCTTCACCGCGTGGTTCAGGTCGGGGAACTTCAACGGGTCTCTGAAGAAGAAAACCGGCGTGTTGTTGCCCACCAGATCCCAGTTGCCCTGCTCGGTGTAGAACTTGACTGCGAAACCGCGGATGTCCCGCTCGGCATCGGCGGCGCCGCGTTCACCGGCAACCGTGGAGAACCGGGCGAACAGCTCGGTGGTCTTGCCGACCTCGGAGAACAGCGCGGCGCTCGTGTAGCGGGAGATGTCGTTGGTGACCGTGAACGTGCCGAACGCGCCGGAGCCCTTGGCGTGCATGCGCCGTTCGGGGATGACCTCGCGGTCGAAGTGGGCGAGCTTCTCGAGGAACCACACGTCCTGTAACAACATCGGTCCCCGCGGACCGGCCGTGGCGGAATTCTGGTTGTCGGGCACTGGTGCCCCGGCGACGGTGGTCAGGTCCTTGCGTTCCTCAGCCATGTCCAGGCTCCCTTGTCTCGAGGTGGCTGCCGCACAGCACTTCGCGTGCAGTCGACAGCGTGATCCTACTCCGGCATTCTCGGGACCGATGCCGTGCGTGGGGCCACGTCTGCACTTCCGCTCGTATTTGCCGATCGACGAGAGTGGGCCGTAGTCTTGTTCGTCGCCCGTCACCCGGTTGTCTCCCGGCTGGCGGGACGCGTGCCTGTCACCTTTGTACCGAGGATTCCATCAGCGTGCCCACCTACAGCCCCAAGGCCAGCGAGATCGAACGATCCTGGTACGTCGTCGACGCCGAAGGCGTGGTGCTCGGTCGTCTCGCCACCGAGGTCGCCAACGTCCTGCGCGGCAAGCACAAGCCCACGTATGCGCCGCACATCGACACCGGCGATCACGTCATCATCGTCAACGCCGAAAAGGTCGTGCTGACCGCCGACAAGGCGGACGCCAAAAAGGTCCACCGGCACACCGGCTATCCCGGCGGGATCCGCACCGAGACCTACGCCGACCGACTCGAACGCAAGCCCGCCGAAGCGGTGCGTGCCACGATCCGCGGCATGATCCCCAAGAACCGCCTCGGTCGAGCCCAGCT
Source organism: Acidimicrobiales bacterium (assembly GCA_035703405.1). GTDB lineage: Bacteria > Actinomycetota > Acidimicrobiia > Acidimicrobiales > Iamiaceae > JAFDWI01. Next base: position 1,778 of record DASSYG010000179.1, read on the forward strand.
CGACAAGCTCAAGGTCTACGCCGGGCCAACCCATCCTCACGCCGCCCAGCAACCCCAGCCCCTCGAACTGGACCGTCGCGCCCGCGCCGACGCAGCCACGCGATAGGAGTTCGACTCGTGCCCCTGCCCCTCGTTCAAACCACCGGACGCCGCAAGCGTGCCATCGCCCGGGTCCGCTTCCGCCCCGGATCCGGCGCCATCAAGGTGAACGGCCGTGAAGTCGCCGACTTCTTTCCCTCCGAAACGCACCGGATGATCCTCACCGAGCCGCTCCGGGTGACCGAACTCGCCGAGGCCTACGACATCGACGCCACGATCACCGGTGGCGGTCCGACAGGTCAGGCCGGCGCACTTCGCCTCGGCATCGCCCGCGCCCTCATCGAACTCGATGCCGAATTGCGCCCGACGCTCAAGGAAGCCGGCTTTCTCACCCGTGATGCGCGTGAGAAGGAGTCCAAGAAGTACGGCCTGAAGAAGGCCCGGAAGGCTCCGCAGTACTCCAAGCGCTGATCACCGCGGCTGCGGATCGACTGGTTCTGCACATGCAGCGGATTCGATGAGCTTGCGCTTCGGCACCGACGGTGTCCGAGGGCTCGCCAACGCGGCGCTGCATCCGGAGTTCGTGACCGCATTGGGTCGTGCCGCGGCGCGCACGCTCGTCGCCGAAGACTCCGACAACAAGATCTGCGCGATCGGGCGCGACACCCGTCGGTCGGGTCCGATGCTGACGGCCGCACTCGCCGCGGGGCTCACTGCCGAAGGGGTCGATGTGGTCGATCTCGGCGTGGTGCCGACCCCGGCCGTCGCCTACTGGGCCCAAACCCACGGGCATCCCGGATCGGTGATCTCCGCGTCACACAACCCCTACCCCGACAACGGCGTCAAGTTCTTCGCCGCCGGGGGTCGCAAGCTCACCGATGCCACCCAGGAAGCGATCGAGACGCACCTCGAAGCGTTGCTGGAACGGACCGTCGGCGAGCTGCACCCCGAACCGCTCACCGGCGCCGCCGTCGGGACGGCGTGCGAGGACCCGACCGGTCGCACCGCGTACGTGACCCATTTGGTCGACGACGTGCTGGACGGTCGTCGCCTCGATGGTCTGCGGGTCGTCGCCGACGCCGCGAACGGTGCCGCCTCGACCGTCGTTGCCGACGTGCTCGCCGGGTTGGGCGCGACCGTGACCGTGCGCCACGCCGACCCCGACGGAACCAACATCAACGACGGTTGCGGTTCGACCCACCCCGAGGATCTTGCGGCCACGGTCGTGGCCAAGCGCGCCCAGGTCGGGATCGCCCTCGACGGTGACGCCGACCGGGTCGTCGCGGTCGATGAGACCGGGCGCATCGTCGACGGCGATGCGTTGCTTGCCCTGTTCGCCCTCGACCTGGCCGACCAGGGGCGCCTCACCGGCTCGGCGATCGTCGCCACGGTGATGAGCAACCTGGGTCTGCGCCGGGCGCTCGAACCACACGGGATCGACGTGGTCGAATGCGCCGTCGGCGACCGGGCGGTGCTCGCAACCCTCGAAGCGCGTTCACTCGTGCTCGGAGGCGAACAGTCCGGGCATCTCATCTTCACCGACCACGCCACCACCGGTGACGGGCTGTTGGCCGGCGTGCTGTTGTTGGACGTATTGGCACGCACCGGTCGGCCGCTTTCCGAACTTGCCGCGGTCGTCGACCCGATGCCACAGGTGTTGCGCAACGTCCGACTCGCCGGCAAGGTTCCCGATCTGGTCGAGCGCATGGCTGCCGATATCGCCGCGGCCGAGGCGAAGCTCGCCGAGCAGGGTCGGGTACTCGTGCGCCTCTCGGGCACCGAACCACTCGCCCGAGTGCTCGTGGAAGCGACCGACGCCGCGCTCGCCGACGAGGTCGCTGGAGAGTTGGTCGCCGCGGCGCAGCGCACGGTGGCGACCTGAGCTTGTGCACATTCACACTTGTCTGAGCCGATCCTCGGTCGAGACGGGTCACCGTGCTCCCCACCTGGCGAACCCATGTTGCCATGACACAGCCCGATCGCTCCTGGTCGATAGACCAATCAGATCTCGAAATCGGACCGTGGCTCAGACGGCGACGACCTCGACGAGGTCCTGGGTCCCGACGAAATCCTCGATGTTTCTGGTGTAGAGCCTCGCATCGTGTACCCGGGCCGTCGCGGCGATGAGCAAGGCGAGACTCCGTGGTCGAGGGCTGCGACCCGCCTCGACCGCTGCGGCTGCCAATTCTCCGTAAGCCGCGGCGACAGAGTCATCGACGGCCAACGCGTCGAATTTGCGCTGCAGCACGGTCAATCGGCGCAGTCGTTCGGCCCGTGCCACGCCATCCCGCGCGACGAGGACCCCGAAGTGGAGTTCGGCGACGGTCACCGCGCTGACCGCCAGCTCACCGTCGAGGCGCCCGACGTCGGTGGCGATGACCACGCTCGTGTCGAGAACCGCTCTCACCGGCGCGCCCATGGGTCGCCAATAGCGTGGTCGACCTGGTCGCGGTCGACGGTCCACGTCTTGTCGGGTGGCCCGTCGAACAGTTCGGCCACATCCGCGAAGGTTCGCCAGGAGCGTGGGTCGACTGCGACCAGTCGTGCGCTGGGTCGACCCGAAACCGTCACGGTGATCTCCTCGCCGGACTCGACTCGCCGCACCAGAGCGGACGCATTCTGACGGAGATCACGTAGCCCAACCGTTACCATGGATCCAGAGTAGCACTTGTGCTACTCAACGTCGTCGAGCTGCGGCTGCGGCGCCCGAGTTGAATGATGCATCGG
>DASSYG010000315.1:0-13284 GCA_035703405.1 Acidimicrobiales bacterium
AAAAGGACCTGCGTCACGCGCTCGCCCTGGGCGCCGAGCTCGGCGTCGAGCTACCCCTGGCATCACAGGCGCTGCCACACATCGCCGACGCTCTCGGTGTTCCACACTTCGAGGAGCGACCGTGACGCTCCATATTTCGGATACGAGGAGGAGTTGACCATGGATGAACCCGGGACCGACGGTCGGCCGAACGCCAGAGAACGCGGCATCGCCATGATGAAGCAGGTGTACGGCTGGGACATCGGCGACATCGAAGGCGACTTCGTCGAGGCGACCGTCGACCATCTCTTCGGTGAGGTCTGGGCTTCGGGAGAGATGTCGGTGCGCGAACGCCGCCTGCTCCTGATCGGCTATCTGCTCGGCAGTGGCCAACCCGACGTGGTCGGTCTGCAACTCGACTGTGCCGTAGGCATCGGAGAGCTGTCGATCGACGAGCTGCGCGAGATCGTGCTGTTCATGGCCCACTACGCCGGTTGGCCCATCGCCGCTCGCATGAACTCCAAGGTCGAGGAGCTCGCCGCCCGCCAACGCGAGGCCGAGCAGGCCGACGAAGCAGCCGCTGACGATGCAGCCGCTGACGATGCAGATGGAACGGCGGACTCATGAGCCTCACCCACGCCCAGCTCGCCACGGTCGCCCGCGAGATGCTGCTGTGCGGCCATCTGATCGACCGGGTCACCATGCCCCACGTACTGGGCACATGGGACCGCGAGGCGATGCGAGACATCGCGATCGACGAGTGGATGGGCGCCTCGCCGATCTACACGCGTCGCACCCAGGCGTTGCTCGGCATCGAAGATGACGGCGTGGCGGCCATCTTCAAGGCGATGCAGTTCGACATCGGTGCGCCACCCCAGTTCATGGACTTCCGCTACACCGTGCACGACGCCGACCACGGCGAGTTCTACCTCGAGCACTGCGGCGCCCTGATGGACGTCGAACCGATGGGTCCCGAATACGTGTTCACGATGTGTCACGACATCGAGGATCCCACCTTCGACGCCACGGCCTGGGCGACCAATCCCCGGGCCAGGATGCGGCCCATCCACCGGCCGCCCCGTACCCCCGCGGACCGGCATCCGCACTGCGCATGGACGGTGACGATCGACGCCGACGCGCCACCGCTGCCCGAACCCGAGATGGCGACCCTCGTCGCCACCACGAAAGCCGCGCAGATTCCACTCGCGGAGGCCGCACCCGATGGTGCCGGCGACGACGGCGTCACCGACTACGCCGGGCCACTGCTCGGGGACGTCGACTTCACCGCGTTCTCGTCGGTGACGCTCGCCGCACTCATCGAAGAGATCTGCCTGCAGCAGCACCTGCTCGCACTCGCCGGGCTGGCGTCGGTCGCGGGCCGCTTCGGCATCGACGCGGCTCGCGGGATCGGCCACCACCAACTCATCGGCGCGGCGGGAGTCACCGCCGAACGGCTGCACGCCGCGGTCGGCCTCGGACGCTCGCTCACCGACCTCGCCGAGGTGTTCGGCATCCACCCGCTGTTCCGGCCCCACGCCTATGTGACCGCCACGACCGAGATCGACGCAGACACGCTCCACATCGACCTGGCCGACTGTCCGGCCCTGCACGAGGACCCGCTCCTGTCGTGGCCGATGCTGCTGCTCCTCGACGAGCCGACGGCACTCGAAGTGATCGCCCAGGCCGTCGACCCGACCTTGCGGGTCGAGCAGATCGAGCCCCGTGAGGGTGCCACCGCGTCATTCGTGGTCCGAGGTGGAGCCACTCCGGCGAGGCGGCACGCCGACGTCGAATTCGCCCGGTTCTCCACCGGTGCCGACTTCGCCTTCAGCGACGAGGGGACCCGGGTGCGGTTGCGCGCTCGGCGAGCCCGGCCAACAGATCGACGAGCCCCGGTGTGAGGAGCACCGTCCGGTCTTCGACCGCCTTGACGATCGACGCGAATGCGCCGGCCGCGAGCTGATCGGCGCCCGACGCCGTCGGGTCGATGACCGAGACTCGCTCGACCGTGCGCGTCCGCAATCTGCGCCGGGTCGTCACGCGGACCGTTCCCGCCGCGTCCGCGAGCGTGAGGACTGCCCGTCCGGTGGATCCCGGCTCGATGGTCAAGCCCACACTGCTGCGGTCCCGATCGATCGATCCGTCGAGCACGATCCTCACCGACGCTGCTCGCACCATCGCCGGATCGAGAGCCGCCGTTGGCTGCCGCGTATCCGCCGGGCCTGCGTCGCAGACCATTTCTGTGCCCTTGAGACGACGGAGGACCTCGAGGAGGTTCCGAGCGTCGATCGGGTCGAGCGCGTCCGGATCGATGTTCAGCGCCTGGGCGACCGGTCGTCCGTCGAGTTGCGCCCAGATGCCGGCCCACGTCGGCGTGAGCGCCCGAACCAGACCATCAGCGGCGCGGACGAGACAGGGCAGGCCGTCGACCTCGGTGTAGAGGACGCCCGGTGCGCGTACGAGTCGGGCGGCCCAATGGACCGGCTCGACCACGCACGAACCCTCAGCGACCGGGACGGTCATCCATCGCCGACCTCGTCGACGATCCCGCGAAATCGTTCGATGAACGAGGCTTCTGAGAACTTCTCGGCCCTCGCCCGCATGGCGTCGCGGTCCCAGTCGTGGACGGCGGCACGCTCCAGCGCGACCCGCAGCTCGGCCGGGTCGGGGGCATCGAAGAAGATGCCCGACACGTCCGGTTCGACGGTCTCCAGGAATCCGCCGGCGGCGATCACCACGACCGGGGTACCGAAGCCCATCGCCTCGAGGGGGGTGAGACCGAAGTCCTCCTGGGATGCGGTGACCAGCGCCTGCGCGTTCGCATAGAGCCAGCGCAGCTCTGCGTCGGTGACCGAGGGGTAGAAGCGGGTGACGTCCGGGGCACGCGCGGCGAGTCGATCGGCGTCCGGTCCCTCGCCGACCACCACGAGTTGGGTGTTGCCCAAGGATCGGACCGCGTCGATCACCACATCGACCCGCTTGTAGGGGAGCAGTCTGGCGACGGTGAGCACGAACCCGGGCTCGAGGCCGGCCAACGGTCGTTGTTCGCCGTCGGCGGACAGCCCGGGAGGGGGATAGATCACCTCGGCGTCGCGACCCCAGTGGGTGCGGATCCTCTCCCTCGCGACACCCGAACCGGCGAACACGAGGTCGGCGGTGGCCGCGGCACGTCGGTCCCATCGCCGCAGCGGTGGCGAGAACGGGGCGACCCCCCAGCGGTAGACGCGTGGCAGGTTCGCCAGGTACTCGTCCCGCTGGTACAGCCAACGAGCCGTGTTGTGCGCGTAGACGATCTTGACGCCGCTCACCGGCATCCCGTGCGACCAACCGGTGGATTGGCAGATCGTCACGTCAGCTTCGATGTGGTGCCGGTCGACCACCGGAGCGAGGATCGGGAGAGCGAGCCGCGGATTGCGGCGCAGCGGCCCGACGCGCTGCAACGGTGTGGTGTACAACTCGTGCTCGGAGAACTCCGCGTAGGTCGTCGAGGGTTCATGGACCGTCGTGTGCAGCGGCGCTTCGGGGAAGGCGCGACCCAAGGCCAGCAGGGCCCGCTCGGCGCCGCCGCGCTGGGTCAGGTAGTCGTGCGCGAGGGCGACCGTCGTTCTCGTCATCGGTTTCGGGGAGAGGGTGTCAGTAGGCACCTTTACCGGCGAGCACCGCCTTCGCGGTCTTGGCCAGAATGATCGCGTCGAGCAGCGGCGACCAGTTCTCGACGTAGTAGAGGTCGAGGCGGACGGTTTCCTCCCACGACAGGTCGGACCGGCCCGACACCTGCCAGAGCCCGGTGATGCCCGGCTTCACCATGAGACGGCGGCGGGTGTTGCCTTCGTACTGTTCGACCTCGGCGGGGAGCGGCGGGCGCGGGCCGACCAAGGCCATGTCGCCGGTCACGACATTCCAGAGTTGGGGCAGTTCGTCGAGGGAGTACTTGCGGAGCCAGCCGCCCACGCGGGTGACCCGGGGATCATCGCGGATCTTGAACATGAGGCCGTCGTTCTCGTTCTGCTCGGTCAACTCGTCCACCATGTCCTCGGCGCCCACGACCATGGAACGGAACTTCAGCATCGAGAACTGTTCGCCCTTCCGGGCGACCCGGGTCTGACTGAACAGGATCGGGCCCTTCGACGAACACCTGACTGCGATGGAGATCGCGAGGAAGACCGGTGACAGCACGATGCAGGCGACGAGAGCGATCACCCGCTCGACCACCGACTTGAAGACCTGCGCGACACCGGTCACGTGGGGTTCGTCGACCAGGAGCAGCGGGAGGCCCGCGGCAGGCCGGGAAACGATGCGCGGCCCGGCGATCTCCGCCAGGTCGGGCGCCATCAGCAATTGGATTCCCGTGTCGTGCAGTTTCCAGGCCAACGAACGGAGTGATTCGTCCTCGAAGAGCTCGCCACCGCTGAGCGCGACCGCATCGATCGAGAGATCGCCGATGTCCCGCACCAGATCATCGGGTTCGCCCAGCACCGCGACGCCGGCGGTGTCGGGAGCGACGATGTAGTTGTGCAGGCCGTACAGGTAGGCGCCGACGACGTGATAGCCGACGTGGGGACTCCGTGCGAAGTGTTCGGTGACGTTGCCGATCGCCGGTGCGCGTGAGACGAGCACGAGACGGCGAAGGTCGCGCCCGCGGCCGCGGCGTCGGTGGAGTCGTTTGCGGACCACCAGGCGTGCGAGCAGGCTGAACACCAACAGCAGGGGGAAGAAGACCGCGAACAGCCCTCGAGAAATCGACATGCCGCCCATGAACGCGGCGGCGCAGACGAGGGTGAACAGGACGAACACGGCCCGCATGACGTTGGTGTACTCGTCGGGAGAGGATCCGAGGATCGACCGCTCGTAGGCGTTGTTCAGTGCGAGGGCGCCGATCCAGGCGGGCAGTCCGGCGATCGCCACGGCCGCATAGGAGACGTGGTGGCCGAACATCGTGAGGATCTCGTTGATGTGGCCGGCGATGAGCAGTGTCGCGAGCACTTCGGCCGCGATGAATGCCAACAGGTCGGCGGCCACCACGCGCCTGAGCAGTCGGGACTCCCAACCGTCGCTCTGCGCATCGGGGACGAACAACGCGTCGCGGGCCGCTTGATCGACATAGTCCGCGTTCCGCCGAAGACCTGGACCGTTGATCTTGGGCTTGATGGGGTCGCTCTCCCGTGCGTCACTCCATGCCGGTTTCGGTAAAGTGCGCTGTTGGCTCACGATGGCGGTGGGTTCTCCTCGAAGGTCGCACGGTGCGACACGGCTTCGGTACACGGTGTAATGGTGCCCTCCCCGGTCGACCAGTTCAGCATGTGACCTGCGTTACGTCAATGCCGTTTGTCAGCAGGGCCGGTCACGACGTCAATTCGGGGAGACCGGAACCTCTTCGGCCGAGGCGGTGATCGGTTCGTCCGACGAAGTCGACTTCTCGCCGTTCTTGCTACGACGCTTCTTCTTCGACGACGAGCGGCTGTCGCCGTAGTAGTAGTACGTGTCGCCGTACCCGTAGCCGTAGTAGTTCTCCATCTCCTTGCGATCGCAGCCGTTCAGGACGACCCCGAGTACATCTGCCCGCAGACGGCTCAGCACGGTGGCGGCACGCTGCGCCGAGTTGGTACGGGTCCGACCGGCACGCAACACCAGCAGCGTCGCGTCGGCCGCGGCGAGCAGGTCGATGGCGTCGTTTGTGGTGAGCATCGGTGGGGTGTCGACGATCACGATGTCGAACTGGTTCTGATGATGGGCGATGAGCTTGCGCAACTCGAACACGGTGTCGCCGACGGCTCCGACATCGTGGGGCGCGGCGAGGAACGAAACGCCCTCGATACGGGTCGACCACGGGGCATGAGGATCATCCAGGTTCGCGACCGGTGCAAGGAACTTTGCGAGCGCCGGACGACGGAAGTCCGCGTCGACGGCGAGCACGCGGCGACCGGTGTCGGCGAATGCAGCGGCGAGGTTGGCCGATGTCGTCGTCTTCCCCTCGCTCGGGTTCGGAGAGGTGACCAGGATGACCGGTGCGTGCGGCCGGTCCGAGTCGTCGTTCTCCCCGATGCCGAGTGGGCGCTCGGTCGCGGATTCGCCGAGCGAGAACAGCGCCGCGGTACACGTGGCGCGATACCGCTCCGCGATCGGCGATTTCGGCGAGTCGACCATGGCCACGGCGTGAGTCGCGGCTTCGTCAGAGTTGAGGTTCGGGATCTCGGCGAGTACCGGGAGGTCACAGAGTGATTCGACCCGGGCCCGGCTCCGCACCTTGTCATCCCAGGCTTCGATGATGAAGCTGAGCACGATGCCGATCGCCAGCCCGATCGCGCCCCCGATGAGGATCAACTGGATCCGGCTGGGAACGGTGGGCCGCGACAGGTCGGTCTCGTCGATCAACTGGTCCGACGGGGTCACCGGTTGGTTTCCCTGCTGATACTGGCCGGGAAGGTTGATCGCGTTGTCGAGGCGTGCCTGGTAGCCGGCCTTGTTGATCTCGATCGCGTGCGCTTCCTGCGCGGTGGCGAGTCCCAACTTCGACGGCGAGTCACCCATGGCGGCGAGTTGAGATTTCACGGCCGAGAGCTGACCGTTGACGATCACCTGTTGGGCTGCCTGTGCCGAGTCGTCCTGCAGCGCATCGAGCTGCTTCTGCAGCGCCTCCTGCTGCTTGGTGAGATCGTCGTAGAGGCTCTGGTAGGCCTTGCTCGCCTCTTCGTCGGCCATGCGGGCGAGGGTCGATGCGGCGGTGTCCGCGAGCTGCTCTGCGGTCTTGCGCGACTGCGCGATACCCACGACATCGATCGCGAATTGCTCCCCGCGCACGTTGGCGGCGAGGTGATGGCCGGTCACGACCGGTCCCCAGCCGACCTTCTTCGCGGCGACGTCGATCAGGCGCTGGTCCATCACGAGCTGCTTCGCTCGTTCGAGGGTGTACCCCTGCGTGCCCGTTCCGGAGCCGCCGTCGCCGGACATGACCAGGGTGTTGACGGCCTTGTAGTACCGGGTCGTGACCGGCTCCTGCTTGATGAAGAAACTGGCGACCAGGCCGAGGAGCAGACCACCCGCAAGGCAGATGACGCTTATGCGGGCGCGCCGTCGCAGGACCCCCGCGTAGTGGCGGAGGGGGTTGTCCGGTTCGTTGAAGTTCGGTTCAGGCTGGCGACCCGCGTTCGGGTCGGTATCGCGTGTGGTCAACGTGACCTTCCAGGGTGTCGCAGGATCAGGTAGTTTATCGGTAGACGCGCTGGTCCGGTGCCTCGACGGTGCCGGAGGTCGATCGGACCGACCGACGCAAGGACCGCTGAGACAACCGGCGAAGTCGGGATGCGAGGCTCGGATCGGTGCCCGGACGGGGCGCGAGCAGCGCTCGGAGCATGGTGAGGCGTGGTCGGAGGCCCCGGAGCTCGAGGAGAACGGCGACCGGTTCGACCCCGCGGATCGGTGCGTCCGGTCGGTCCGTTCGCAACCACGCCCGGTCGCGTGGTGACACTCGCACTGCGGCTGCCCACTGTGACAGTGGATGTGCACCGGGTGTCAGTCCGACCTCGACTTCGGCCATGCGCAGCGCGACCGCGAGCACGGCCTCGTGGCCCCATCGTCGGGCGATCTCGATCGTCCGCTCCGGATCGAGCGCCGGTGACGTCGCGAGTTGGGCGACATCACGAACTTCGCTTGCGCGGATCGCGCCGAGCAGGAGCAGGTGCGCGGAGACATGGATAAGTGTGCGCTCGACATCGAGGGTGACCGCGGCGTGACCCAACCGGTCGAAGGTCCTCCCCGGCGCCCACAGATCCGCTTCGGGCACTCTCACCCCCAACGGACCCCAGGAGAGAATCCGGTGCAGGTCGACCTCGAGGCCCGACGGCATGACCACGGTCAGGCCCTTGAAGACCTTTCGGGCAAAGCCCGCCGCCGGTTCGGGATTGACTTCGCGTCCCCCGTGATCGATGAGCAGGGCCGCGGCGTCGAGGAGGTTCACCCCGGGAACGAGCACGTCGAGATCCGCGGTGGGACGTAGCTGGGGATCGATGTAGTCGGACCACGGCAGAGCCGAACCCTTGATCAGGCGGACCGGGAAACCGGCGCCGTCGAGCAGGTCCAGGACTGGTCGGCAGACGTCGTCGTAGTCGCTTCGTGCCCGTGCGAGTCGGATCTCGATTGCTGCCGCTTCCGATCGCTGTGTGCGCGTCGCCGGCAGCGATCCATCGACGACCGAAGCCACCAGGTGCCCGTCGAGCCGGTGTGCGCTGCATTCCGCACAGAGCCGCGCCCAACGCTCATCGTCCAATTGGGTCGTCGGGGGCGTCGTGGTCGTCTCCAGCCCGTGTCCGAGCACCCACCTGGTTTCGTCGGCCAGTCCGGTGAAACCCCACTCGGGGGCATCAGCCATCGGGGTCCTGCAGCTGGTCGATGGCGCCTGCGGGCACGTCGGTGACGATCATTCCCGGAATGGTCATCCCCTGACGGAGCAGCGTGTTGGCCGTGTGTTCGCAGGACTGTGCGAGCGTCTGATCGAGCCGCACGATCAACACGGCTGCATCGGCGTACTGCAGGTATTCCACGGCGTCGGTCGTGGACAATACCGGTGGGGTGTCGAGCAGGATGATGTCGAAATTCGCACGCTGCGCATTCGCACGCCGGACCAGCCGGGCGACGATCGCCGAGGAAGTTGCCTTGCGGTCCGCGGAGGCCGGGTCGTCCATGTGCCAGACACGCTCGGTCACCGTCTGGGCAGGAGCTTCGGGATCGATGAAACTCGGGATCGGCCGGACGACCTTGCGCAGGCTGCGGTGGTGGTAGTCGCCATCGACGGCCAACACCTCGAATCCGAGGTAGGCGAGCGCGGAGGCCAGGGCTGCGGTCGACGTGGTCTTGCCTTCCGACGGCGAGGTGGACGTCACGAGCACGACCGGGGCGCGTCGCGGCTCGTCCGCATCCCTCTGGCGTGGCGCGTCGTCCGATCTGGGGCGGGGGTCGAGCCCCAGATCCGCGGCGATCACCCACGCCGCCTCCCGGTAGCGGATCTGGGCATCGGCGACCTTCGGGTCGGCGTCTGCCGCGGCCGGGTCCATCAGCGCACGCAGCCGACGCCGTGACAGTCGGGGGATCTCGACGATGACCCGCAGGCCGGTGGTTCCCTTGGCATGTCGGCTGGTGTGGATGCGATTGTCCCATGCTTCACCGAGCACGACTCCGGAAATCCCCATGACCAGGCCCGCGAGCAGGCCGAGGGAGATCGGCTGGATCGGCGGCGGGGTCTCCTCCTGGGGCAGCTTGGTGTCGTCGATGAGCTGGCGGGCGACGCGATTCTGGACGATCGGATCCTGGCCGACCGCGCCGGTGAGGGTCGCGGCGGACTGGATCCGGGGAATGGCGAGGTCACTGCTCGCCCGGGACCAACGCGCGTAGTAGGCCTTGGAGTTGATCTGGATCGGGTCGGCCTTGGAGGAGACGGTGAACGAAGGCGGAGTGACGGTCGTGCCCCGCCGGATGTTGTTGAGCATGCGTGCTTGTGCCCGTGCAGCTCCGAGGTCCCGGGTGATCTGGGCACGTTCGTCGCCGCTCGCGTCGGGGAGCTTCTCTCGCAGCGCCTCGATCAGCGCATTGACCGATGCGACGTCTTCGGTGTAGTCGGAGAGGCGCTCGAGCTGGCGCGTCCCGGTGTCGTCGGCGATCGCGTCGTCGAGTTGCAGCGCCGCGTGATGGGCTATCTGCACGGCATGCTCGGGTTCGGTGGTCACCACGGTGATGTCGAGGGTCGCCGTGTCGTCGTACGCGATGCCCATGACGTGGTTCTTGATGTAGGCCGAGGACACACCGGTCTCCTCAGCGACAGCCTTACGGTAGTCGTCCGACGCCATCGCCAACTGCGCCAACTGCAGGCTCCACCGAACCTGATCCACCGGCTCGGTCGTCGTCGCCGGAGTGTCCAACCGCATGACCGTCGTCGCCTTGAAGTACCGCCGGTAGTCGACGGTCGGCTCGGTCGTCGCCGCGATCAGGGCGCCGCCGATGAGCCCGCCGAGCGCGCCGAAGACCAACCACAGGCCGCGTCGCCTGAGCGCGCCCGTGATCATGCGCAGGTTGCGTCCCAGTCGTTGGATCCGCTTGAAGGAATCCGATGACTCGGTCGCCGGACTCGGTTCGGGGTCCAAGCTGTCGGGAGTCAGAACGAATCAGCATACCGGCGCAGTCGCGACGTCCCCCGGTCGTATCCGGTGCCACGCGATGGTGTGGGAACATGGCATGTGCCCCGCGATGCCGCCCTCGTTCCGATCCTCGTCGTCATCCCCGCGCGTGGTGGATCCAAGGGCATTCCGCACAAGAACCTCCGGGATGTGGCCGGCCGTCCGCTCATCTCGTGGTCGATCGACCATGCACTCGAGGTCGAGGGCGACGTCCGGGTAGTGGTGTCGACCGACGATCCGGAGATCGCGGAGGTGGCCGCCGCGGCCGGCGCGGAAGTGCCCTTTCTCCGACCCGCCGAACTCGCGCAGGACACGTCTCCGACCGAACCCGCGATCGCCCACGCCATCGAGAAGATGGCGGCAGAGGGGTTCCACCCCGACGGTGTCGTCCTGCTCCAGGCCACTTCGCCGCTGCGATTGCCCGGAACCGTCGCCCGCGCCGTGAGGCGATTTCGGCGAGGTGACGTCGATGCGCTCGTCGGGGTGGTCCCGCAGACGCCGTTTCTCTGGCATCTGGAGGAACCGCCTCGGGCGGAGTACGATGTGGCTCGTCGCCCTCGCCGTCAGGAACTCGCCGCCGGGGACTTCCTGTACCGGGAGACCGGCTCGCTGTATGTGACCCGTACCGACCTCTATTCGACACCGGGAAATCGGATCGCCGGCCGTGTGGAACTGTTCGTCATGGATGAAATCGAGGGGATCGACATCGACTCGGAAGTCGACCTCCACTATGCGGACCAGCTCGTCCGCGACCGGGTAGGAGCATCCCCGTGATCATCGAACGAAATCTCGAACGGTATGTGGTCTATTCGGAGGATCCCCTGGCCCGGGCTCTGTCCAAGATCACCGACAACAAGTCACGGATCATCTTCTGCGTGTCCGAGCGGGGCATTCTGGAAGGGGTCATCTCCGACGGGGACGTACGTCGGTGGATCGGTGACCACGGAAGCGTGGACGTCGACGCCACCGCACTGAGCGTCGCGAACACCACGTTCGTCTCGGCCCCGGTGGGCACCGACGTGGCCGAACTCGAGACGATGTTCCGGCCCGGCGTCGACCACCTTCCACTCATCGACGATCGGGGTCGGGTGGTCGCCCTGGCGATCGACCGGACCGACGAGATCCGGATCGGGCCGCTCGCCGTGGCCGAAGACCGTCCCACGGTGATCATCGCGGAGATCGGGATCAACCACAACGGCAGCGTCGAATTGGCAAAGCGACTCGTCGATGCCGCGGTCGAATCCGGCGCCGACTGCGTGAAGTTCCAGCTGCGGGACATGGCCACCTTGTACCGGCGTTCTGAGGGCGACCGGGCGCGGGGCGAAGACCTCGGGCCGCAATACATCCTCGACCTGCTCGCACGCTTCGCGCTCGACGCCGATGCGCTCTTCGGGGTGTTCGACTACTGCGCCACGATCCCCGTACCGGTCATCTGTACGCCGTGGGACCTCACGAGTCTCCAGGCGCTGGACGACTACGGCATTCCCGCGTTGAAGATCGCGTCCGCGGATCTGACCAATCACGAACTGCTCGTCCAGGCCGCAGCAACCGGGCGACCGATGGTGTTGTCGACCGGGATGTCGACCGAGACCGAGATCATCCAGAGCGTCGAGGTTCTGGAACGCTCGGCGGCATCGTTCGCTCTGTTGCAGTGCAACTCCACCTATCCCGCCCCGTTCAAGGACATCAACCTGCGCTACCTGCCACGGCTGGCGGAGATCGGTCGATGTCCGGTCGGCTACTCGGGACACGAACGAGGGTTCCACGTGCCGGTCGCCGCGGTGGCGCTCGGCGCCCGGATCGTCGAGAAGCACTTCACCTTCGATCGGTCGATGGAAGGGAACGACCACAAGGTGTCGCTGCTGCCGGGCGAGTTCTCCGACATGGTGCAACAGATCCGTGAGGTCGAGAGCGCACTCGGGGGGTCCGAGGCGCGGGGACTCACTCAGGGCGAGATGATGAACCGCATCAACCTCGCCAAGAGCCTCGTGTCGGTTCACCCCATCGCGAAGGGCGAGGTCATCACCACCGAGTCGGTGACCGTGCGCAGCCCGGGGCGGGGACTCCAACCGAATGCGCGCCCCAGACTCATCGGGCGACGGGCAGTGCGGGACATCGTCGCCGGCGACTACTTCTACGCCACCGACATCGGCGAAGGCCAGACCGAGCCCAGGGACTTCTCGTTCCGGCGACCGTGGGGGTTGCCCGTGCGTTTCCACGACTTCGAGGCACTCGCAGCGCAATCCAATCCGGACTTTCTCGAGTTCCACCTGTCCTACAAGGACATGGACCTCGACCCGAGTGAGATCTTCGACGAGCCGCTCGAGTGGGGCTACACCGTGCACAGTCCCGATCTGTTCGCGAACGATCACATCATCGATCTCGCATCGACCGATGACGAATACCGGAAACGCTCGGTGGCCGAACTCCAGCGCGTGGTCGAGTTGACCAGGAAGCTGGCGCAGTGGTTCCCGAACGAGGACCATCCCGTGGTCATCCTCAACGTCGGCGGATTCACCAGGGCCGGATTCGTGTCGGCGGACCGCCGGCGTGAAATGTACGAACGGGTCGACGAGAGTTTCGGCATGGTCGACGCGGAAGGCGTCGAATTGTTGGCACAGTCGTTGCCGCCGTACCCGTGGCTCATGGGCGGTCAGCTCTACAGCAACCTGCTGCTGTCCGGTCCCGACTCGTTGTGGTTCGTGGAGACGTTCGGCCATCGGCTCTGCCTCGACACCTCCCACAGTCGCTTGGCAGCGACACACACGGGAGAGTCCTTCGTCGACATGATCGAGCTGCTCGCTCCCCACTCGGGGCACCTGCATCTGGTCGACGGGACCGGCGTCGACGGAGAAGGGGTCCAGGTCGGCCAGGGCGACATCGACTGGAAGGTGCTCGCAGCCCAGCTCGATGCGCTGGCCCCGGGTGTCCGTTTCATCCCCGAGATCTGGCAGGGCCACGTCGACCGCGGTGCCGGGTTCTGGGAAGCGCTCGAACAACTGGAGCCACTTCTTTGAACCAGCGGCCGCCACGGCCCACAGACGCGAGGACGCCGACGGAGTGGGCGGCAGATGAGTAGGACGCGGGTCTTTTCCCACCGCACACCGACGTGGATGCGACAGTGCGTCCGTGGGGTCGTCGC
>DASSYG010000429.1:0-2902 GCA_035703405.1 Acidimicrobiales bacterium
CTGAACGCTAGTGCACCAAATTGCACGATGCATGGAGAATGCATGGAGTTCCGCGGGTCGCGAGCAGCACCTCGAACACCGAACGGGGCAACGGCACTGGATAAAGCTGATCTCGCACGACCAGGTCGGTTGACGGTCGCCAGACCGGACGCGGCCCTACTCCGAATAGGGCTGTTGTGCCCATGTGCGTTCCAGTCCGGCCGCCGCTTGAAGCATCAGGCGGTGGCCTCCGAAGCGGGGTGCCACAATGACGGCCGTGGAGGATCAGGGGAACGCACTCACACCGGGGCTGTACGACACGTTCGTCGACGAGGCGCTCGCGACGCGCTTGGGCATGCTCGACGTCGACCGTCTGCAGGCTCGACTTGGGGCCACCGACGCAGCCGAATTGCCCGACCGGGTCGCGGAGGTCGTGGCCGGATGGGTTCGTGAGGCTCTGGCTTCGGTGCGCAGTGACGATCGGCGCGATGCGGCAGTCGCCATGACGATGCGCCTTCTCGCCGCGTTGCACGACGGGACGGCGCCGGATGACGTCGCTGCCAGTGCACTGGATCCAGAGCTGCGGCGTCTCCGGGCAGTCGAGCCCGTCGACCCTGCCGGCGTGGCGCGCACGATCGATGAGCCCCTCACTCCGCTGCGTGACACCGTGCTGCTGACCAATGCAACTGGCGAGGCCGCGATCGGCCACGAGATCAAAGCCGAGATCGCATCGGCCGACGCCATCGACGTGGTCCTGGCATTCATCCGGTGGACCGGTGTGCGCGATCTGCTCGACCCGCTCCGAGGGCATGTCGAAGCTGGCAAACCGCTCCGGGTCATCACGACCACCTACACCGGTTCGACCGAGGCCCGGGCGCTCGAGGCGCTCACCGATCTCGGCGCCGAGGTCAAGGTCTCCTATGACAACCAGGCCACCCGACTGCATGCGAAGGCGTGGTGCTTTCGCCGCGATTCCGGATTCTCCACCGTGTTCATCGGATCGTCGAATCTGACGTTCTCCGCGCAGGTCACCGGCAAGGAATGGAACGTCCGTGCGTCGGAGCCACGCAACGCAGATCTGATCGACGCGTTCGATCGGGTGTTCGCGACCTACTGGGCCGATCCGCACTTCGAAGCATTCGACGCTCGGGAGTTTGCCGAGGCGACCCGTCGGGCGCGACACGATGATGACGTCATTCTCACGCCATTCGCGATCGAGCCGTACCCGTTTCAGCGGCAGATCCTGGAACGCCTCGAGGTGGAACGTGGCCGCGGTCGCCACCGCAACCTCGTCGTGGCCGCGACCGGCACCGGCAAGACGGTGGTCGCCGCGCTCGACTACCGGTCGTTGCGTCGGCGGTTGCCTCGGGCGAGGCTGCTGTTCGTCGCACACCGCGCCGAGATCCTCAAACAGTCACAGGCGACGTTCAGACACGTCCTCAACGATGGGTCATTCGGTGAGTTGTGGGTCGGAGGAGATCGGCCGACCCAGTGGGAGCACGTGTTCGCGTCGATCCAGTCGCTGTCGACCGGTGACGTGCAACGGATCGACCCAGACCAGTTCGACATCGTCATCGTCGATGAGTTTCACCACGCCGCCGCCGACACCTACACCGCCCTCCTCGACCAGCTCGAACCGGTCGAGTTGGTCGGCCTCACTGCCACCCCGGAGCGGGCCGATGGTCTGGACATTCTCGAATGGTTCGACGGTCGCATGGCGACCGAGTTGCGCCTATGGGATGCGCTCGAGCAGGACCTTTTGGTGCCGTTCCAGTACTACGGCATCAGCGACGGCACCAACCTGGCCGTCGTGCCGTGGAAGCGGGGACGAGGATATGACTCGGCCGCGTTGGCGAACGTGTACACCGCCGACGATCTTTGGGTGTCCAAAGTGCTCGAAGCGGTCCGCAAGGTGGTCGGTACTCCCACGCAGATGCGGGCGCTCGGGTTCGGTGTCTCGATTTCTCATTGTGAATTCCTGGCTGAACGGTTCAACCGGGCGGGGATCACGGCTCGAGTGGTGTCGGCGAACACCGACGCGAAAGCGCGGGCCGCGGCGTTGTCCGCGTTGCGTGACGGCGAGGTGAACATCCTGTTCTCGGTCGACGTTTTCAACGAAGGTGTCGACATCCCGTCGGTCGACGTGGTGTGTCTGCTGCGTCCGACCGAGTCGGCCACGGTGTTCCTCCAGCAACTCGGCCGGGGTCTGCGCCACAGCGAGGGCAAGGCCGTGTGCACGGTGCTCGACTTCGTCGGGTCCCAGTCCAAGGAGTTCCGCTTCGACCTGCGCTACCGGCGCATGCTCGGCCGCAGCCGTCGTGAGCTCGAACGTGATATCGAAGCAGACTTCCCGTATCTCCCGGCGGGCTGTTCGATGAACCTGGACCCTGTGGCCAAGGGCATAGTGCTCGACAATGTTCGAAACGCGCTGCCAAGTAGGTGGCCCGAGCAGGTTCGAGAGCTTCAACTGCTCGGCGACGTCACTCTCTCGGAGTACCTCGCTGAGACTGGTCTGGAACTCGATGACCTCTACGGCGAGCGGACCTTCACCGAGATGCGCCGGGCCGCCGGGTTTCTGCCACGGGATGAGCCCGACGATGAGAAGAAGATCGGTCGTGGTCTCGGGCGTCTGCTGCACCTCGACGATGTCGAGCGGATCGCCGCCTATCGCGAGTTGGTGGACCGTGACACGCCCGTGCGCGCCACCGAACTCGATGAGCGCGGCGCACGGCAGCTCCAGGGTCTGCTGTTGACGCTGCTCGCCCCGCGCAAGGGCGAGTTCGCGTCCCTGACCGCAGCGGCTGCAGCGCTCTGGCGGAATGACCCGTTGCGTCGCGAGCTGGTTGAGTTACTCGGTCTGCTCGACGATCAGGTCACCCATGTCCCGCGGCCCCTCGGCGTGCTCGGTCCGATTCCGTTGACG
>DASSYG010000121.1:0-6307 GCA_035703405.1 Acidimicrobiales bacterium
TACGCGATCTTTGAAGGGCGACTCCGTCACCTGCCGGGCGGAGTGGACGAATACCTGGCGTTGCGACGAACGGCCGGCGCGAGCCCGTCACTTCCCGCTCCGCTCGCGCCAGCGGACGAGACCGCCGCGGAACGGGCCCGACCGGGTCTGTCGGGCGGCGATCGCCGCAGCCTCCAGAAGGAGGTCACCTCGATCGAACGTCGGATCGACAAACGCACCGCGGCGGTGCACACCCTGCACCAACGCATGGCCTCCCACGATCACACCGATCACGCGGGCATGCGACGGCTCGACGAACAGCTTCGTGCGGTCGAAGCCGAGACGGCCGAACTCGAAGAACGCTGGCTGGAGCTGTCCGAGCAACTCGGTTGACCGACTGGATCTGGCCGCGACGGATCAGTCGATGAGGGCCTGGTACACGCCGGCCTGCAGGTGCCGCCGCAACGGATACGTGCTGGACGGCAGCAACTGGGTCATGAACACCACCGCCAGATCTTCATGGCGGTCGACCCAGAACGCCGTGGACGCCGCACCGCCCCACGCGGCGAGACCCGGCGACCCGAGCGCCCCATTGGCCACCGGATCGAGCAGCACCGAGAACCCCAGTCCGAACCCGGTACCGGCCATGGCGACCTCGGAGAAGGTGGCCTGGCCCATGTCGTTCATCGTGGCGCCTCCCGGAAGGTGGTTCGCCATCATGAAGTCAACGGTTCGGGGCGACAGCAGCCGCACCCCGTCGAGCTCGCCACCGCCCAGCAGCATCCGACAGAAGCGCAGGTAGTCATCCGCGGTGCCCACCAGGCCGCCACCCCCCGAGAGCATCGAGGGGGCACGGGTCATCGAACGGCCCGACGCCAGCCGGTTCATGCCCGCGTCCGGCGCGACCACGTACAAGGGCGAACAACGGCCGACGTCGGAGTCGGGCGCGACGAAACCCGTGTCGACCATGCCGAGCGGTTCGAAGATCTCGGTCGCGAAGAACTCGTCGAGCTTCATGCCACTCATGCGTTCGACCAATGCCCCGCACACATCGGTCGACATCGAATAGTTCCACGCACTGCCCGGTTCGAACTGCAGCGGCTGCGCCGCCAGGCGTTCCATGGCGCCGTCGAGGTCGTAGTCGGGCGCGGTGAAGAAGTCACCGAGTGCGACCCGGCGGTAGAGCTCATCCACGGGATGGCTGTACTGGAACCCGTAGGTCAGCCCCGAGGTGTGGGTGAGCATGTGGTGGATCGTCAGCGGCGACGCCAACGGCCGGGTCTCGGGCGCGTCCGCGGTGCCCCCGGTGAACACCTCGGTGTCGGCGAAGGAGGGAATCCAGCGTGACACCGGGTTCTCCATGAGAAAGTGGCCGCGCTCGTACAGCATCATCAACGCGACCGACGTGATGGGTTTGGTCATCGAATAGAGGCGGTAGATCGTGTCGTCGGCGACCGGCGTCGCGTCGTCGACATCGACGAACCCGAACCGGTCCCGGTGCACGAGATGGCCATGACGCCAGATCAGCGTCTGCACTCCCGGGATCAGACCGTTGTCGACATAGTCGTGCAAGACCCGATCCAGGTGGGCGAGACGTTCGGTGGCGAAACCGGCATCGATCATGGTGCCGATCATGGCACTCGGGGCACGCACCGGCGTTCGATGTCGCCCCCGGCGGCTGGAGACGGCGGACCTGCGGGCGCCACTGACCGGCTCCGAATCGGATACCGCACCGCCGAGTGATCGGCGTAAGGTCAGCCCATGGCTGACGATGGAACCCAGGTCACGATCAAGTCCCGCTCCGGTGAGGTCACCGACGGCTACGAGCGGGCTCCCGCCCGGGCCATGCTGCGCGCGATCGGCATGGGCGACGACGACTGGTCCAAGGCCCAGGTCGGGGTCGCGTCGTCGTGGAACGAGGTCACCCCGTGCAACCTGCCCATGAAACGCCTCGCCGAGCGGGCCAAAGAAGGGGTGCGTGACGCCGGCGGGTTCCCGATCGAGTTCGTGACGATCGCCGTGTCGGACGGCATCTCGATGGGCCACGAAGGCATGCGGGCATCGCTGGTGTCGCGCGAGGTGATCTGTGACTCGGTCGAGACAGTCATGCACGCCGAGCGGTTCGACGCGATGGTCAACTTCGCCGGTTGTGACAAGTCGCTGCCCGGCATGTTGATGTCGGCCGCGCGGCTGAACGTGCCGTCGGTGTTCATGTACGCCGGCAGCATCCTGCCCGGCCATTACAAGGGACAGGCCCTCGACATCACCAGCGTGTTCGAAGCGGTCGGTGCCAAGGCGGCGGGCACCATCTCTGATGAGGACTTCGACGCGATCGAACACAACGCGTGTCCGACCGAGGGCGCGTGCGCCGGCATGTTCACCGCCAACACGATGGCATCGATCGGCGAAGCCCTGGGCATGTCACTGCCCGGCTCGGCCAGCCCCCCGGCCGTGGACCGCCGACGTGACGACGACGCGTTCGCGTCGGGCCGGGCCGTGATGAACCTCGTGCGATCCGGGATCCGCCCCCGCGACATCATGACCAAGGGCGCGTTCGAGAATGCGATCGCGATCACGATGGCCCTGGGTGGTTCGACCAACGCGGTGCTGCACCTGCTGGCGATCGCCGCGGAGGCCGAGGTCGAGTTACACCTCGAGGACTTCAACCGCATCGCCGCCAAGGTCCCCCACATCGCCGACACCAAACCCCACGGCAAATACCACATGGTCGACATCGACCGGATCGGCGGGATCCCCGTGGTCATGCGCGAGCTCCTCGAGGCGGGCGTCTACAACGGCGATTGCATCACGGTCACCGGCAAGACCGTCGCCGAGAATCTCGAAGCGCTCGACCCGCCGTCGCCCGACGGTGACGTCATCCATCCGATGAGCGCGCCGATCCACGCGCAGGGCGGCCTCGCCATCCTCACCGGTTCACTCGCCCCCAAGGGTTCGGTGGTCAAGGTCGCCGGCATCGATTTCGACTTCTTCGAAGGTCCGGCCCGGGTGTTCGAGGGTGAACAGGACGCGATGGACGCGATCCTCGCCGGCGCGATCAACCCGGGCGATGTGCTCGTCATCCGGTACGAAGGCCCCAAGGGTGGCCCCGGCATGCGGGAGATGCTCGCGATCACCGGTGCCATGAAGGGCGCCGGTCGCGGTGGCGACTGCGCGCTGATCACCGACGGGCGCTTCTCGGGTGGGACCCACGGGTTCTGCATCGGCCACGTCGCCCCCGAAGCCGTCGACGGTGGCCCGATCGCTTTCGTCGAAGAAGGCGACACCATCAGGATCGACGTGAACGCGCACACCATCGACCTCGACGTCGACGAGGCGACGCTGACCGAGCGCCAGGCCGGCTGGAAGCTCCCCGCACCGCGCTACACCAAGGGCGTGCTCGCCAAGTACGCGGCGCTCGCCCAGGGTGCCGATCAGGGCGCTATCACCCGGGCCTGATCACCGAGCCGTTGCTGCGACGGCCGGCCTCGCGCCACGGGCGAACGCTCGCGGCGCACGCACCCGGGCGATGACGAGCCACACCGCGAGCGGAAACGCCACGGTCGTGATGCGGGCGAAGCCGAGCCACTGTTGGGTGATGATCGGCGTCGCGCAGACGAAGACGGCGACCGTCGCGATGAGGTAGAGACAGATGGCGCGGTACGTGTGCCAGCCGATGACGATGGCCGCGATCATCATGCCGAGGGTGAACACGGCGAGCACGAGCTGACCGGGCACGGGCGTCTGCTGCGCCCAGCCGAAGAACGGAGCCGTGAACGTGCCGCCGTCGGGTTGGGCGAACGGTGATGCCCGCAGGACGACCGACACGTAGATCGACCAGAGACCCACCGGCAGGAACGGAACGATGGCGGCGGCGACTCGGCGACGGGGCGTGAGGTCGGGCCATGCGGCCAGGGCGATGACCGCGATGAGTGATGTCTCCCGAGTCAGTCCAGCGATAGCCAAAAGGACGATGGCCGCGGCGAATCGCCTGCGAAGTATCGCACCGAACGCGGCGATGGTGAGTCCGGCCGCGAGCGCGTCGGCCGTGGAGGTGTACAGCGCGCAGATGGTCCCGGCGTTGATGACCATCGTGATCGGCAGCCACGGGGGCGCGTGGGGAAACCGCGAAAGCGCCCAGCCACCGATGGCGATCCCCACGAGCGACAGCGCGGCGAGGGCGTAGATGAGCCCGACTCCTCCGGACGGAGCCACGACCTTTGCTGCGAGCGGATACATGATGCGACGGAGCTGGTAGGTCGGAACCTTCAGGTTCTCCGCCGTCGCCCGGACATCGAGGGGGTGGCGGGCGATCGTGTAGAAGACCATGCCGTCGAACCCGTTGCCCTCGAACACGTAGGCCTCGGGCAGTTCCGAATGCACGAAGTCGTACGACGCGTTCTCGGGTCCGATCGCCAGGAGCGCGGTGGGCGACCCGAAGGTCGAGGAGCGGAGTCCAATCAGGCCGATGCCGATGGCGCACGGCACGACGATGGCGATCACGATTCGTCTGATCAGCGCACGATTCGAGCCACGTGCTGGTTCCTTCGAGGCTGCGGAGGCTGCGGGAACGGACGACTCGGTCACTCACCGAGTCTGCCAGCCCGTGACATCGGGCACGGATCGGCTGCGCTGTCGTGTGTCTGGTGTGCCATGCTTGGGCCAACATCGAACGCATCTGGGGGTCAGATGAACGGGGACGAGAACCGAACCGACGACGCCGCGCTCGGCGCAGTGGTCGTCGACGACGCCGTAGAGGCTCCGAAGCCGAAGCGACGTCGCCTCTGGCTGTGGATCGGCACGCCGCTGGTGCTCGTCCTGCTCGGTATCGGCGGGTTCATCGCCAAGACGGTGTACGACGTGAATTCGTCCCCCTATAAGACCATCGCGTACTCGCTGCCCGACGCGCCCACACTGGTGGCCCGGCCCGATGAGTCGGTCTTCCGCATCGACCCCTCCAAGTCGAGCTTGTCCTATGAGATCTCCGAGCAGTTCGCCGGTCGCAACGTCTCCAAAGCCACGGGAACCACCAACGGGATCGCCGGCGACATCGCCGTGAACTCGAAGACCCCGTCCGCCAGCCGGGCCGGAGTCATCGTCGCGAACATCGAGCAGTTCCATTCAGACAACCGCCTGCGTGACGCCCGCATCCGTTCGGACTTCCTCCAGTCCCACGCGTACCCGCTCGCCGAGTTCACGGTGAGCTCCTTCGAAGGCCTGCCGGCCGAGCTCGAGGTGGGCGAGACGGTCTCCTTCACGATCGAGGGCAAGGCCAAGGTGCACGGGGTGACCCACCCGGTCACCTGGAACGCCAAGGGAACCCTCCGTGACCATGGCATCGACCTCACCGCGACCGCGCCGATCAAGCTGAGCGACTTCGACATCGACCACGTGTCGATCCAGGGGCTGGTGTCGGCATCCGACGATGCCACGATGACCCTGAAGCTGCACGGGGTCGACCCCGCCAGAGAACGCATCCCCGAGACGATCACGGGTCCCGACGCCAAGACCTCGACCGCGAAGGGACCGTCGTTCTCCAAGGTCGTCATGCCGATCCTCGAGGACCACTGCTCGGAGTGCCACAAGCCGGGCGAGGTCGGTGCGGTGCATTGGGAGCTCTCCAACGCACAGGACGTCTCGGAGATCTCCGAGGGCATCCAGACCGTGACCGAGACCGGCTACATGCCGCCGTGGCCCGCGTCGGACAAAGGGGTCCCGCTCGCCCACAAGAACACGCTGACCAAGGCGGAGGTGACAGCGATCGCCGACTGGGCGAAGACCGGCGGCAAGCTCGACGTGCCGGCCACAACGAAGATCAAACCGTCCGCGAAGGTCGCCGAGAACATTCCCCGGGTCGACAAGAAACTGTTGATCCCGACCTATGAGGGCAATTCGGAGATGGAGAACGAGTACCGATGTTTCGTGCTCGACCCCAAGCTCACCAAACCGATGTTCCTGTCCGGCTACGGCTTCATTGCCGACCAGATTCCCGAGTTGCACCATGCCCAGGTGTTCCTGATCTCGGGGGACCAGAAGAAGAACGCACTGAAGATGTCCGGTGAAGACGGCAAGCCGGGCTGGGAGTGCTTCGGGACGGCGAACGTGCCGGGCGAATCCGCCACGGCCGGGTTCTCCAAGCGACGTGACGTGGGATTCTCGGGCCAGACGAACCTGGTCGCGGGGTGGGTGCCCGGCCAGACGCCGTCGGCATTCGGTGATGGCCTCGGCTTCTACATGGACTCCACCGATGCACTGGTGCTCCAGATCCACTACCACCACGAAGGCAAGGCCACCCCAGACCGTTCGGGTCTGACTCTGCAGCTCGACCCGG
>DASSYG010000145.1:0-11185 GCA_035703405.1 Acidimicrobiales bacterium
GGTCGTCTGCGGTCGCATAGAGCTGATAGCGCACCCCTTCACGCATTCCCGCAGTGCCGGGCGCCCGACGCACGTAGTCGTCGGAAGGATTTCCTGTCACCTCGTCATCGGGTCGCTCGTAAGCCTTGAAGCTCTCTGAGCGGTACCAGTCGAACGCGGCCGCGGCGTCGGACTGGGCGATCTCGAGCTGGTAGCCCTCGCCCGAGGCTCGGGCGCCGATCACCCCCGCGAGGATGCCCAGCGCCCCGTAGAGCGGTCCGGCGTTGATCCCGATCGAGACGTGCTCGGGAATCACGGTGAACCCATCGTCGGTCACCTCGGGGGACACGACACCTGCCCAGGTGTCGTACGCGATCCCGTGACTGGGCATCTCGGCATAGGGGCCGGTCATGCCGTAGCCGGAAATGGTGATGAACACGAGCCGTGGATTGATCTCTCTGAGCGCGTCGTAGCCGAGCCCGCGCCGTTCCAAACCACCGGGCCGCATCGCCTCGACCACCACATCGGCGTCACGCACCAGATCGCGAAACGCCTCGGCGCCTTCTGGAGTGCGCAGATCCAACACGATCGACCGCTTGCCCCGGTTGAGGTGCAGGTGCATCAGCGACGTGCCCTCGACGATCGGCCACGTCATCTGACGGATGTAGTCGCCGGCGGCCGGTTCGACCTTGATCACCTCCGCTCCGAGTTCGGCCAGCGGCGTGGTGATCGCAGCCGGACCGAGCATGGAACACTCCACGATGCGGACGCCTTGCAGCGGAGGTCGGACAGTCACGGCAGGCTCCTGGAGACTCGAGGTTTGCGGCAAATGGCCCGCGGAACACATGGTTTCTGACGGGTCGTCACATCATAGGGAACTCCGGTGGACCAGCGGATTCTCGGCCCTCGGATACGGTAAGGACGATGCCGAGAGTGATGGGGCTCGATGGTCGGACGAAACAGCGTCGGACGAAACAGCACGAGGAGCTCGGCCGGTGACCGACGGTTCCGACGTCGGGGCTGATTCCCGACCGACCGCAATCACGGTCGACAGATGGACGGGCCGACTGTTCGCCCTCGCGGTGGCGGCGACGGTGCTGCCGGTGTGGGTCGCGGCGTGGCGGGTGGCGGCAAGCGGCTTCTACCCGACGAGCGACGCGGCCCTGACCGTGATGCGGGCCCACGACGTGTTCACCAGGCACCCTCCGCTGGTCGGGATGCCGGCAGCGAGCGGTGCCTTCGGTGACTCGATCACCCATTTTCCGGGTCCGATCCAGCTCTACGTGCTCGCCGGCCCGGTCGAACTCTTCGGCAACGTCTGGGGGCCGCCCATCGCCATGGGGCTGCTGTCGACCATCTGGATCCTGGCGACCTCCTGGGTATTGCGGCGCGTACTCGGTCCCCGAATGGCGCTGATCGGTGTCGCCTTTCTCGGCGTGTTCGCCTGGTCGATCGGGATCGGGTATCTGGTCGACCCCGTCCCGGTGACCATGCTGATCTTCGCGTTCCTGCCGTTCCTGATGTCGGCGTGGTGCGCCGCCACCGGGGACCGGGTGGCGTTGGTCGTCACGGCGGTGATGGCGAACTATCTCTGGTTGGACCATCTGGCACTCGTCGTGATGGCGCCGGTCGTGGCCGCGGGGGCACTGGTCGGGTACGTGTCGGCCCACCGGCAACGCTTGTGGGGCCGCGCCGAGGAACACCGCTCCCATGAACACCGAGCCGCGAGACGCCGTGCGTGGCAGGGACTCGCGGCGGCCGCCGTCGTCACCGTCGTGATGTGGATTCCGACGCTGATCGCAGAGGCGACCAGGTCACCGGGGAACCTTCGCATGCTGACCCGGAGTTCGGGGCACGAACGGGAAGTCGTCGCGTCGTTCTCGTTCGCGCTGCACGTCCTCGTGGACCTGATGACCTACCCACCGTTCTGGTTGCGCGGGTCCTTCGACGATCCGCCGTACGTCAACGCGCCGAAACTGGCCGTGACCGATGGGTCCTCGACCGGGTACGCCATCGTCATGGGCCTGGTGCTCGTCGGCCTGTTCGTCTGGCTCGGTGTACTCGCCCGCCGCAAGGGTGACCGGGTGGCACTCTGGGCGCTGATCATGGCGGTCGTGGCCGTCGCGGCGGCGGTGCCGACGATCTATTTCACCCCGACGCAGTTCGGAATCTCCGGGTACCTGCGACCCCTCTGGGGCGTCGCCGGCTTCGTCTGGTGTGCGTTGGTCTACGCCACGATCCGACTCGTGTGGCGTCCACGCCACACCTGGGCGGTGTGGGCCGTCGCCGCGGTGACGGTACTGGTCGGCGTGGCGAACCTGCCCACGAGCAAGCGCGGTTACGTTCCCGAACCTCGGACCACGGCCATGATCTCCGAAGTGAACGAGGCGGTGCTGGCAGAGGTGGCAGATGGTGGTCCGATCGCCGTGATGACGCGCCCGGACTACGCGACCCAGGAATTCTTCGGAGCGCTCGTGTTGGCGTTCCGTACGGCCGGCCTCGACTTCTGCGTGTCGATCGGCAGCCCCCCGCTTGCCGGTGTTCCCGCATGTGACGATCAAGACCGACAGGTGATCGCCATCGCGGTCACCGACGATGCAACCCCGAGTGTTCGTGCTGCACCAGAGACGATCGTCGCCGTGCCGTTCCTGACCCCCGAGGAGCGAGAGCGGGTCGACGCCCTCGAGGAACGGGTCACCGACTGGCTCAGCAGCGGCGAGTCGATCCGATTGACCGCAGCGGCACAGCGGGAGTTGGACGCGAGCGGCCCGGAAACGAAGGACTACCTGGCCGAACTGATCACCCCCTCGAACGATGCCGCGACCCTCGAGCGGCGGAACTACATCCTCGACGCGCTCGTCGCCCTCTGGGTCGCCAACCCGGATCAGGGCGACGAACCTCTCTTCGTCGGTGCGCCGCTGTCGTTGAGCGAGCTCCACGAGTGGCATGAGCTGTCGGGCGAC
Source organism: Acidimicrobiales bacterium (assembly GCA_035703405.1). GTDB lineage: Bacteria > Actinomycetota > Acidimicrobiia > Acidimicrobiales > Iamiaceae > JAFDWI01. Next base: position 2,943 of record DASSYG010000145.1, read on the forward strand.
CGCCGGGACGTCATCGTCACCGCCCAGGGTCGAACCGGCGGCTGAGGCATGCTGCTGAGATCGGGTCGCGCCCGGCCGGAGTAGCGTCGCGGACCATGTCCGAGGTCGCGCCGCCCCGAACCTTCAACTTCGCCGATGTCTGGGAGTACGCCGCAGACCGGGTTCCCGAGCGGGAGGCACTGGTCTGTGGCGCCCGGCGCCTGACCTATGAGGCACTCGAGAACCGGGCCAATCGTTTCGCCGCCCATCTCAGCGCAGCAGGCGTGACCCGGGGGGACACCTTCGGCATCTTCGCTCCCAACTGCACCGAATGGATCGAGGCGCAACTCGCCGGCTGGAAGCTCGGCGCCCTGCCGATGAACGTGAACCACCGCTACGGGTCGGCGGAACTCGCGGAACTGCTCGACGACGCCCGGGCCGTCGGGCTGGTGTTCGACCGGGCACTCTCCGATGTGGTCGCAGGATTGGGCACGGATCGCCTCGCGTCGCTGGGAGTGCTCGTGGCGATCGACCTCCCGGAATCGGCCGAACCGTCCGGGCCACTGCCCGCCACGGCGGTGACCTGGGACGAGGTCCAGCACGCGAACGCCGGTGCGGAGCGGCCGCGGCTGGCACGCGACGGCGAAGACCGGTATCTCATCTACACCGGCGGCACCACCGGCCACCCCAAAGGCGTGGTGTGGCGCCAGGAGGACGCGTTCTACGCGTGCTTCGGTGGCGGCGATCCGATGCGCATGAATCCGGTGACCGAGCCCGCACAGCTGGCCGACCACATCATGGAATCGCCCGCCACCTACCTGTGCATCGCGCCGCTCATGCACGCCGCCGGTCAATGGGTCGCCACGTCGTGGCTGTGGGCGGGCAGCCGGGTCGTGTTGGTGCCGGGTTCTTTCGACCCCGAGACGATCTGGGACCTGATCGACGCCGAGCAGATCAACCTGTTCACCGTGGTCGGAGATGCCACCGGCAAGCCGCTGATGGACTGCTGGGATGCCAACCCGGGTCGTTGGCAGGCGAGCAGTGTGTTCTCGATCTCCAACGGTGGCGCCCCGATGTCGCCGGTGCTCAAGGCCCGGTTCATCAGCACGTTTCCCGACCAATATTTCGTGGACGGATTCGGTTCTTCCGAAACCGGGGCACAGGGTTCCCAGCGGATTGCGGCCGCCGCCGATTCCGGCGACGCCGCATCACACAGTGGCGTGGCGCGATTCGCGCCGTACGGTTCGGACACCGCCGTGCTCGATGACGCGTTGCGGCGGGTCACGCCCGGATCCGGAGCGACCGGGCGGGTCGCGTTGAAGGGCCGGATCCCCATCGGTTACCTGCACGATCCGGAACGAACGGCGGCGACTTTCGTCGAACACGCGGGTGACCGGTGGGTGCTCACCGGGGACTTCGCCACGGTCGAGGCCGACGGCACCGTCGACCTGCTCGGGCGGGGATCCCAGTGCATCAACAGCGGCGGGGAGAAGGTGTTCTCCGAGGAGGTCGAGATGACGCTCCAGGGGCACCCCGATGTGGCCGACGTGGTGGTCGTCGGCGTTCCCGACGAGCGTTGGGGCGAAGCGGTCGGTGCCGTGGTGCAACCTCGTCCCGGGGCGACCTTGGAACTCGACGACATCCGAGCGTTCCTCGACGGATCACTCGCCGGGTACAAGCATCCCAGACGACTGGTCACCGTGGAACGGATCCAGCGCAGCCCCGCAGGCAAAGCGGACTACCGCTGGGCCCGGTCGATCGCGGAGGATCCGAGTCGGACGCGCTGATGCAGATCAGCGACCGTCGGTCATGGTGACGACGAACGAAGAGGTCGAATGGTGTCCTTCGAGCTGGGCCCAGCGCAGCAGGTCGGAGTCGGAAACGCCGGGGAGGTGGACGAGCATGACGTCACGGGACCCGGAGCGTTGGTGCACGTTGGCGAGCACACCGGCGAACTGATTTCGAATCGTCACCGAGTCGATGATTGCGGTGGGATCGACCAGGAACGACGGGTCCAGCAGGCCGCGACGCACCGCGCCCGGTGGAATGGCCGATCTGACGAAGCCTTCGTAGGCCGCTGTGGGTGCCAGCTCGGTCGCCGACGCCAGTGCCGCGTCGACCTTCGTGCCGAGCACGTCGAGCTCCTTTCGTTCCGCGGCCGAGAGGGGGGCGTAGCGGGCGATCACCGTGGCTCCCGGCGTCGGTGCGGCGAATGCTGCAGGCAGCACCTCGACCGTCACGTCGGTCGAACCCCGACGACAGCCCGAAACGGGCAGATCCGACCATTGGGGGACACCCTCGATGCAGAACGGGATCGACGCGTCGTCGAGGGCGACGGCAAGAGCGGCGACGATCGGACTCGTGTACACGTTCGGGCGTGCGATCTGGACCCGGCCACGATCCTCGACGGCGTCGACGACGAGCGGGTCGAGCGCCCGGGCGGTGGCGATCATCTCGTCGCTCGACGCATAGGTCCCGGCCGCGAAGTTCGCATGGGGGAGGTTCAGCGCTGCGAGCGCGGCCGCACACCCGACAAGGGTCACGAGCCGGAATCTTGCGGCGCGGCCGGGAAAGGCGCGTACCAACGCAAAGCCGAGCGCGAAGGTGATGAACATGGCCACCGCCCACGTCGACAGGAAGTAGCCGATGTAGGTGGGCACGCCCGTGGGGGTCGGGGGATAGGCGAGGTTGTACCAGGCCGCGAGAAACGTCACCGCTGCGAGCGCGAGCACGGACACCGCGGCCCGGTCCCGTCGCTCGATCGCCGACCGTGCCAGCCAGACGGTCGAACCGATCACGACGGCAGCGGTGACCAGGCGCACGACACCGGACAACGAGGGGTCGTAGAACAGCATCTGTGAGTCGCGGCTGCCTCGCAACCAGAACGGTGGGCGGACGAAGAAACCGACGAGCACGTCGTACGCGCGCAGCCACACACCCGATTGGGTCGGAGTCGATCCAGCGACCCGCCACAGGTTCGTGAGATTGCCCGGATCGTCCGTGAATTCCTGGACGATCGACGGGATCCACATGACCGCCGAGATGACCACCGACCAGAGCACGGCGCGCTTCGACTTCGAGCGGACCGCCGGCCATTGCTCGGGCGCACGCGCACGGACCCGATACAGGCCGATCCCCCAGATCACGACCGCTGCCGCGATGATCGGCGGAAGGAGACGGACCAGCACGACCTCGTCGAGCAGGATGAAGTTGGTGATGAGGGCGAGAGCCGGCAGGACTCCTTCGTCGCCGGCCGCCAGCGCCCAGGCGACGAAGCAACACGCCGCGAAGACCGGCACGATCATGACCTGGCCCGATGCCGAGAGCAGGACCGAATTTCCCAAACCCCAAGTCAGCGCGCCGAGGAAGACGAGCGCCGCCATCGCCGCGCGGGGGCCGAGACGGCGCTTGACACTCCAACCCGCCAACAGGAACCAGAATGCATTCAGCGATGCGATCGCCAGCAACGGTCCCCAGGTCGCGCCGAGCACCCGGATGGGAAGCGCCATCCACCACAGCCACCAGGGGCCGGGGAAGTAGGTCGGGCTGTCGATCCAGTTGCTCGCGTCGGTGTAGATCCCGAGAAGCCCCGGATCCCTGCCGAGTGAGTATCGGGCGCGGAGGACCGTGTGGGCTTCGTCGAAGGTCGGTGCCCAGCCGTCGAGACCGGCCCGGATCACGATGATCAGTATCGGCAGCACCGTGAGCACGGCGACGATCAGATACCAGCAGCGGTCGTCTCGGTACCACGTCGACCGGACCGGCGGATGTCCGATTCCTTCGCCTTGGGTCGGCACCCGCTCACTCCAGAGTCGCAGATGGATGGACGATCCTCGTGAGGCGAACGATAGACTATGGTCGTCGTCCAACGGGTCTCGCAATCGGGCATGGAGCCATCGGGATGGGTGACACAAGCCGACTGTCGTCCCATCGTGACGATGGTCGACGGTCAGGAGTGAGCCGGTTGCGGCCCATCTCGGCCCGAACGCGCTATCGCGCAGCAGTGGGCGTGGCAGTACTCCCGATCGTGGTGGAGATGGTGCGGGCCGGCGTCACGGGGTGGGTCCCCGCGCGGGATGCGGCTCCCACGGTGCTCCGAGCGAAGGTCGCGCTCGGGCTTCCCCCGACCCTGCTCGGCATGTACACCGATGCGAGTACCTGGATCGGTGTCCCCACGTACTTTCCCGGTGCGTGGCATCTCTACTGGATGGCGCTCCCGATTCGGTTGCTCGGGACGAGTTGGGGCCCGCTGGTGGCGATGGCACTGCTCAATGTGCTCTGGGTGTGCCTCGCCGGTTGGTTCGTCCGACGACGCCTGGGCGACCGCGCCGCCATCGGGGCGTTGGCCCTCATGGCGGTGCTGATGTTCACCCTGTCCCCGGCCTTGCTGGTGTCGCCCGTGCCGATGGTTATGGTGCTCCCGGCCTTTGCCGCCTTCTGTTTCGGGGTCTGGGCGCTCGCGGCTGGTGACGACGGGGTCCTGCCGGCTCTCGCACTGGTGACGAGTTTTCTGCTGCTGGACCATCTCGTGTTGACCATGTTGGTCCCGGTGATCCTGGTGGCCGGCGTCACGCTGTGGGCCGGCGGGCTGCTTCTCGAGCGTCGCCGGAATCTCCAAGCCTGGCGCGAGCGGAGCAGGGGCATCCGGCGCTCGCTGGCGGGCGCGACCGTCGTCACCGTCGTGCTGTGGTTGCCCGCGGTGGCACAACAACTCTTCGGCGACTCGGGCAATCTCGGCAACCTGTTCCGCGCCGGGCGGACCCAACCAGCGGCGACGATGTCGTACACCGACGGCCTCTCGCGGTGGCTCGATCTGTTCACGTATCCCGACTTCTGGCTGCGCGCGTCCCGTGAACACTCGTACCTCGTCTCGGGGGGACCGGCGCCGTCGACGGCTGCCGTGGTCGTGGCCGGGGCGGTGCTCGTCGTCGCCGTCGTGCTGCTCGGCGTCGCCGCCTTCCGGCGCCGTGACCGTCCTGCATGCACCGTGCTGGTTCTCGCCTTCGTCGGCCTCACCGCGGTGTGGTTCAACCTCGAACGGGCGGTCAGTGCGAACGGGCCGCATCCGGCCTATGTGCAGTCGAGTTGGGTCGTGGCGATGTTCGTGACCTTCGGCCTCGCCTACGCGGCGGTTCGGACGGTGCCCGAAGGACCGAGACGACTCGCACTTCCCGGTGCGTTCGGGTGTCTGGCGCTGTTCACTGCACTGAACCTGCCTCACGCGAACGTGGGCACCGGGGTCACTTCTGCGTCCGACTTGGAACTCCGTCTCGCCTCGCAGATGAATCCGCTCGTCGTCGACGCCCTCCGAGATCGCAGCATGGTCGCCGTGGGAAAGGGTGCCTTCGGGATGTATCCGGTCAGCGCGGCGGCCGTGGTGGCCCTGAACGACGCCGGCATCCCGGTCTGCACCGAGAACATCCCGCAGTTCGGTCCATCGCGGATCCCGGAGTGCGGGACCCGTCATCCCGAAGTCGAGATCAGGGTCGACCCTCTTCGGCCACTCGACGCCGACAGTGACGGCTGGGAACTCATCGCACAGGTGTCTCCACTGTCGCCCGCGGAATGGAAAAGATTCCAACGACTGTCCCGGGAGATCACGACCGCGGTCGACCGGTTTCAGGCGACCGGCGAGCCCCTGAAGCCGACGCCGGAGTTCGTGAGGGTCGCCGAGGCCGCAACCGACGGGAAACTCGACCTGGGTACCCCCGAAGCGATCGCATTTCTGAACGTGACCGGACCCGGCAAGCTGATGCACTCCGACGTCGGTCGCGGAATGATCGCTACCTTCGTCGCAAATGGCGAGCGGATGATCGACGACTACGGCGGGGCGGACGCCGACGGGGTGAACGTGTTCGATCTGGGAGTCCCCCGGGAAGAGCTGTTCGAGTGGGCCCGGTTCAGGGGAGAAGTCTGGGGGAATTCCCTCGCGGTGCGAGCACGTCCGACCGGTTGAGGGTCGGGTTCGATTACCATGGCGATGCCGTGACATCTCACGAGGCGGATTCCGATTCGGTTGCCGACGTTCCCGCCGATCGTGCTCCGGCCGGACGGGATCGGCTCGTGTACCGGGTGGTCGCGGCGCTCGGCGTCATGCCGATCGTCGTCGAGGTCGTTCGCCGTGGCGTGACCGGGTGGATCCCGGCGCTGGACGCGGCGCCGACGGTCTTCCGTGCGAAGTACGCCCTGGGGACGTCGCCGACGCTCGTGGGAATGTTCACCGACTCTTCCAGATACGCCGACGCCGCCACGTACTTCCCGGCGGCATGGCAGTTGTACTGGTTGTGGGCCCCGATCCGGCTGCTGGGGATCACCTGGGGCCCGTTGGTCGGGATGGGCGCGTTGAACATCGGGTGGCTGCTTCTCGCGGGGTGGTTCGTCAAGCGACGGCTCGGGTATCGGGTGGGTGCCGCAGCCCTTGTGTTCGCGGCGCTACTGAACTGGGTGCTCTCACCCGGTCTGTTGGTGTCACCGGTTCCGATGGTCATGGTCGTCCCCGCGTTCGTGACCTTTCTCTTCGGGTCGTGGGCCCTGGCCGCCGGCGACGAAGGTGTGCTGCCGCTGCTCGCGGTGGTGGCGAACTTTCTGATCCTCGATCACCTGGTCCTCGCGGTTCTGGTGCCCTCGATCGGCATCGTCGCCGTGGGCTGTTGGGCGGTCGGGCTGTTCCTGGAGCGGCGAACCAGTGACGCGCGCACCTGGCCGGAGCGCCGCCGCCGCTCGCTGCTCGCAGGTGCGGGTGCGCTCGCGGTGACCGTGCTCATGTGGCTCCCCGTGCTGGTGCAGCAGTTCACGAACTCGCCGGGAAACCTCACGAACCTCTGGCGCGCGGGTGGTTCTCAGCCCGACGCGGTGCTGTCGGTGACCGACGCGATCGCCAAGTGGTTGTCGCTGTTCACTGCTCCGAACTTCTGGTTGCGGCCCAGTCGGACGACCTCGTATCTCCTGTCGTCGGCGTCACCGCCGTCGACCGCGGCGCTGGTCGCCGTCGCCGTGGGATTCGTGTGCCTCGGCGGGTTTCTCGCGTGGGGGGCGTTCAGACGGCGTGACCGGGCGGTGTTGGCGGCGCTGGTGTTGGCGACCGCCGGGTCGATCGCGGCCTGTGCCACCATCATCCGTGCGGTCGGCCCGCTGGAGAACCCGTTCCCCGCCTACGTGCAATCGACGTGGGTGGTGGCGATGTTCGTCACGTTCGCGTTCTGCTTCGCGCTCGTCCGAGCCGTCCCCGGACGTGCCCGGGGCTGGAGTGCCGCCGCGTTGCCGGTCGCAGCCGCGGTGGTCGCCGCACTCAATCTGCCTCATGCGGCGGTGACCTCGGGAGTGACCGTCGCATCGGATCAGACGATCGAGCGCAGCAGCTACCTGAACAGGAAGGTCATCGACGCGGTCGGTGAGACGGGGTCCGTCGCGGTGCGCACGAGTGGCTACGGCGCGTATCCGTACTCCTCGGCGGTCATCGTCGCGCTCGACGACGCAGGGATCCGGTTCTGTGCCTCGACGATCGACCAGTTCGAGCCGTCACCGATTCCCGGCTGCCACTGGTCCGCGGCCTTCGAACACGAGATCCGGTTCGTCCGTGGTAACGGCACGGCAGACACCGGGAAGGGCTGGCGGGTATTGGCGACAGTGACCTCGCTCACCGAGGACGAACGAGCCGAACTCGCCGACTCGACCGACCACCTCACTGCGGCCATCGCCGAGGTCGAGGCGAAGGGCGGCGACATCAGGATCGCGCCGGAGTTCCGTGAACTCGCCGACACCGAGGACGATCTGGCGAGCATTCGCGCCAACGTCGCCGACGACACGATCTTGAATCCACCGGGTGGTCTGATCTCCACTCCCGAGGGGCGTCAGCGCCTGGCCCTGCTGGTGCACATGTTCGAGGACATCATCCGGGCGCATCCTCGTGCGGGCTATCCCGCGTCTGTCGCGCCCGTGCAACTTCCGGGGGTGAGCCGCAGTGAGCTGGTCCGTTGGGCGGATCTGACCGAACGGAGCTTGAGCGACACCGGCTCGGTATTGATCCGGTCGCGTGGCTGACCGCGTGTACCCTCGGGCCCTCTCGAAGGGAACGCCATGGAACCGTTGAATCGACGGGAACTGTTCGTCGGCGCCGCCGCTGCCGGCATGATCGGGGTGGTCGGCTGTTCGACGGATTCGACGGACCAGCCTGCGAAGCCATCGGTCACCACGACCGGTGTGGCCGCGCAGCCTGCCGCGAAGGATGCACCCTTCGACACCGTCGTGGTGCTGATGATGGAGAA
>DASSYG010000158.1:0-3047 GCA_035703405.1 Acidimicrobiales bacterium
AACAGCTCGAGCACATGAAATGCAGCGTTCCATCGCGTCCTCACCCAGGCGATGACCAACGAGCCGCACCTCGAGTGGGGCGAGGGTCGTTACACGGCGCTCTTCCCGAGCCTCATGAAGGTTCTCCCGGCGATTTATCCGCCGGTGTAGCGGGTGCCCGGCGGGTCGGCCGCCCAGGGGGCCGAGTTGCCCCAGGTGTTCTCATAGACCAGATCGCCGAGAGGGAGCCGTCGCACCGGTCCGTGCCCGCCGACCGGTCGACCGACGGGGATCGTCGCCACGATCTGAACGTCGTCGGGCAACCCGAGTAGCGCCGCGAGTTCGTCGGCCACCGCGAGATGCCAGGTGCTCATCACCCCGCCGTAGCCGAGCGAACGCGCGGCCAATAGCAGGTTCTGACAGGCCGGGAACACCGAAGCGCCGTCGAAGAGGTCGTTCGGCCGTTCCGGTGAGCGTGCCCGCAGACACGCGAACACGATCACCGGTGCGTCGCCGATGAGATCGACGAAGTTGCTCATCGTCCGGGCCATCCGGGCTTTGCGAGATGAGTCCTCAGCGGGTGGATCTTCGCGGCTTCCCGACCACGCCTGCTGGAACGCGCGGGTGAGCACGTTGCGCACCTCCGCGGTCTCCGGGGTGCGGCGCACGACCAGGAAGCGGAACGGCTGGCGGTTGTGACCCGAAGGCGCGCGAGTCGCTGCGAACAGGATCTCGTTCAGGTCCGACTCGGGCAGATCGTCGTCTCGATACCGGCGGATCGCCCGGGTCGAGACCAGCCCCGCATAGAGACCAGGATTGGTGTCGGACGTCAGCTGATCGGTCATGCAAGCGAAGCTATCGGCACCAGTGGCTACCAGGTGATCGTGCGAGGCGCCTGGCGGGAATGCATCCGGTTCGACACACAGGTTGCTGATCGAGCAAGGCGTCGGGGCCGCGCAGCGGCCACCGCCGATCCGCCATACTGGCCGGATGCGCTCGCGTCGACTCGGTACCAGCGACCTGAGCGTCGGCGCGATCGCGTATGGATGCTGGCGCTTCGCGGGAGCCTCGGTGACCGATGCCCAGGCCAAGGTCGAGGCGGCGCTGGACCACGGCATGACGCTCATCGATACCGCGGCGGTCTACGGGGTCGACGACGGCAGCGGCTTCGGCGCGGCCGAGGAGTTGCTCGGCCGGGTCCTGGCCGACGCACCCGCGTTGCGTGACCAGATGATCGTCGCCACCAAAGGCGGCATCACGCCGGGGGTTCCTTATGACTCGTCCCCAGATGAGATCCGCGCCTCGTGTGACGCGTCGCTGCGGCGCCTCGGCGTGGACGTGATCGACCTGTACCAGATCCACCGGCCCGACCTGCTGGCTCATCCCGCCGAAGTGGCCGAGGCGCTCGCGGGGCTGATCTCGTCGGATCGAGTGCGCGCGATCGGCGTGTCGAACCACTCGCCCGCCCAGGTCGCGGCACTGCGCGCGCATCTCGGCGAGGTTCCGCTGGCGACCATCCAACCCGAGTTGAGTCTGGAACACCTCGGCCCGATCGACGACGGCACGTTGGACGCGGCGATGGCCCACGACCTGACCCCGCTCGCCTGGAGCCCACTCGGCGGTGGGCGCCTCGCCACCAGCGTCATCGACCCGCCGCTGTACACCGCGCTCGACTCGCTGGCCGACGTCCACGGGGTGTCACGCCCCGCGATTGCCCTCGCGTTCGTCCTGGCTCACCCGTCCGCGCCGATCCCGATCATCGGCACCCAACGTCTCGATCGCATCGCCGACGCCGCGACCGCGGCCGAGGTCGAGCTCTCCAAGACCGAGTGGTACGGATTGATCGCCGCAGCAGGAAGAGAGCTCCCATGAGCGTCGAAGTGTCGTGGTTCTCGGCGTTGTGTGACGACGATTACGAATTCCTCGGGGTTCCCGAGACCGAACGGCTGAGTTCCTATGAGCATTGCGGGGCGATCGCCCGAGCCGCTGAAGCGGTCGGGTTCGACAACATCCTGCTGCCCTCGGGCTATGCGCTCGGGATCGACTCGGTGGCCTTCGCCAGTGCGATCGCGCCGTCGCTGGAACGTATGCGGCTGCTGGTGGCGGTCCGCTGCGGGGAGTTGTGGCCACCCCAACTCGCCCGCCAGTTGGCGACCCTCGACCACCTGCTCGGTGGCCGGCTGACCATCAACATCATCTCCAGTGACCGGCCGGGCGAGTCGCTTGCGTCGGATCCCCGCTACCAGCGCACCCTCGAGGAGATGCAGATCCTGCGGTCCCTACTGGATCGTCAGCCCGTCGATCATCACGGTTCCACCTATGACCTCACGCTCGACCCGCCACGCATCGGCACGGTGGCGGGGCGGTGTCCGCCGCTGTACTTCGGTGGACTTTCCGACAATGCCCGCGACGTGGCCGCACAGGCGGCCGACGTGTTTCTGATGTGGCCCGACACCGAAGATGTCGTGGTCGAGTTGCTCGACGACATGCGTCGGCGTGCGGCGAGCCATGGCCGCACCTTGCGGTTCGGCTACCGGGTGCACGTCGTCGTGCGCGAGACCGAGGACGAGGCGCTCGAAGCGGCGGCGCGGCTGGTCAGCCGGCTCGATGACGAAGTCGGTGCCCAGATCCGGGAACGTTCCCTCGACAGCGCGTCGGTCGGGGTGCGCCGCCAGGCCGAACTCCGTGACGCGGCGGGTGGGGACGGGTTCGTCGAGGACCACCTGTGGACGGGGATCGGCCGGGCCCGCAGCGGCTGTGGCGCGGCGATCGTGGGTGACCCCGACCAGGTGCGGGCCAAGCTCGAGCGGTATGTCGAACTCGGGATCGATGCGTTCATCCTCTCGGGGTATCCCCACCGTGAAGAGGCCGAGACCTTCGGCCGACTCGTGCTGCCGCACCTCGACCATGGCCCACTCGTCGCAGAGCCCGACGCGTCGGAAAGCTGAACCCTTGGCGCGTCATGCGCTCAGCGGGAGTCGAATCAGCTCGCAGCGTTTTCTCGTAACCGCCCGTCCTCGACGGTGGCGATGGCATCGTCGATGAGCACGGTGGCGATCGCAGCAGCG
>DASSYG010000219.1:0-2225 GCA_035703405.1 Acidimicrobiales bacterium
TGCCGTCCACGACGGGGAAGGTGGCGGCGGTCTTCTCGGGATCGTTGTAGTAACCCACCGGCACGTGACCGACCCGCGCGAGATAGCCGATGGCGTCGGAGCCGGGTTCGATCGTCGAATAGTCGGTGTCGACGACGCGCACCTTCGGGGATGCGGGTAGTCGCTGCTTGCCGTCCTCGCCGGGTGTGAGGGCGCCGTTGGCGCCCGATTCGGACGAGCCGAAGGAGTTGAGCAGCATGACGTTGGGGAGCAGTTCCTTCAGACGGTCGCGCACGCTGACCGACCACAGCGCACCTCCCGAACCGATGACGATCAGCGAGCTGAGGTCGAACTCGTCGCGACGCTCGGCGAGGACGTCGGCGATGGGCCGACTGATCGCATCTCCGACGACCATGAGCACGGCGGCTTTGTGCTCGTCGATCTGACGCAGCGCCTCCGCGGGTTCGAAGTTCCGCATGATCACCTGGGGGAAGCCCATGAACAACCCCATGTACACGGCGTACATGGCGGCACCGTGCATGAGCGGCGCGGTGACGACATACGTCAACGGATGTTCGTTGGCGGCGGCCGCGGCGGCGAGCGATTCGGGGCTGTCGTGCGGATCGCCGTACGCGTTGCCTCCGCCGAGCGCGGCGAAGTAGAAGTCCTCGTGCCGCCACATCACGCCCTTGGGCATGCCGGTGGTGCCGCCCGTGTAGAGGATGTAGAGGTCGTCGTCGCTGCGCGGAGCGAAGTCCCGCTCGTCGGAGGCGTCTGCCACCGCGTCGTCGTACCGAACGACGGTGACCTCCGCGAGCGCGGCTGCGTCATCGAGCGCCGGTGTGGGAGCATCACCGACGACCACGATGTGCCGCAGGTGTGGACAGTCGGGCAGGACTTCGGCGACGACGTCGGTCAGGTCTGCGTCCACGATGAGCGCGACGAGTTCGGCGTTGTTGTAGAGGTACTCGAGTTCAGCACCCACGTATCGGAAGTTGATGTTGATCGGGACGGCCCGGATCTTCATGGCGCCGAGCATCGTGTCGAGATATTCGAGGCTGTTGCGCAGGTGCAGTCCGACGTGGTCGCCGGGTTCGACACCCGCCGCGGCGAGGTGATGCCCGATCCGGTTGGCGGCGGCGTCGTATTGCGCGTACGTGTGCGATCGATCGCCGCAGACGAGGGCCGTGCGATCGGGAATCGCGTCGACCACCGCTTCGGTGAGGTCGGCCAGATTCAGAGACATGATGCTGTTCCTTCCGATCGGTCCTGCGACGACGCCGCTCACACCCCTGCCCGAAATGTGTCGTACGCCACTCCGGGCAAAGTAGAACACATATCAGTTCTGGCATCAATGGATGCTCCCGACCAGCGGAAACAAGCAACGGTCGGCCGGCAGATGCCCGGCCGACCGTTGTCGGTGGAATTCGGAGGTGACGCCGAATCAGGACACGCGTTCGAAGATCGCCGCGAGGCCCTGGCCGCCGCCGATGCACATGGTCTCGAGGGCGTAGCGGCCCTCACGACGGTGCAATTCGCGGGCGAGCGACGCGAGCATGCGACCACCGGTCGCACCGACCGGGTGGCCGAGCGAGATGCCGGAGCCGTGGATGTTGGTGCGCTCGAAGTCTGCGGCACCGAACTTCCACTCGCGGGTCACGGCCAGAGCCTGCGCCGCGAACGCCTCGTTGAGCTCGATGACATCGACGTCGGCGAGGCCGATGCCTGCTTTGGCGAGAGCGATCTCGGTGGCGGGCACGGGGCCGATACCCATGATCTTCGGTGCAACACCGGCCACACCCCACGACACGATCCGCACCAGCGGGGTAAGCCCCAGTTCCGCGGCCTTCTCCGGAGTCGTGACGATCGCCATCGATGCGGCGTCGTTCTGCCCACTGGCGTTGCCGGCAGTGACGGTGGCGCCGGGATCCTGCTTGCCCATGATCGGCCGCAGCGCCGAGAGCGACTCGACTGTGGTGTCGGCACGCGGATGCTCGTCGGTGTCGATGACCTGATCGCCCTTACGCGAGGGCACGGTGACCGGGATGATTTCCTCGGCGAGGATGCCGGCCTGCTGCGCGGCCACCGCGCGGCGGTGCGACTCGGCGGCGAGCTCATCCTGCTCCTGACGGCTGATGCCGTACTCGGCGCGCAGGTTCTCGGCGGTCTCGATCATGCCGCCGGGGACCGGGTAGTGCTTGCCGCCCGCGGTCGAGCGCGCCCGGGCCAGACCGTCGTGCATCTGC
>DASSYG010000031.1:0-3048 GCA_035703405.1 Acidimicrobiales bacterium
GTGGGGCCGATCGAGGGCCACTCCCCGATCGCCGTCGACGCTCTCGTGGCCGACGGCAACGGGTTCGTGGGAGTCGGCAGTCGCTGCGGACCCGGCGATGGTCCCGAAGAATGCGGCCTCTCGAATGTGCAGGTCCGGCTCGATCCTGCAGCGGGATCGTGGCGGATCGGGGATCTGCCACTGGACCCACCGGGCAGCCTCGATGGCCTCCACGCCGTGGACGGCGACGTCATCCTGGTCGACTGGACCGGCGATGCGCTGCGGGTCACCCGACTCGACGCGGCCGGTGACGCCACGCCGGTCGCGACGGTGTCGACGGGCACGCGCGTCGGGACCTGTGTCGCCGGTGACGACCTCTGGCTGTTCAGGAAGCATTCGGGAGCCGGCGTCGCCTACGCGCTGTGGCGGGTCGACCTCGACGACGGCGCGACCGATCAGATCGCCCTGCCTGAACTCGCCGACTACTTCGGTGGGGTGACCACGTCGTTCGGCTGCGACGGGACCGGCCCGGTCATCACCTCGACCCCGCCCGGCGACGTCCCGCCCTCCGACGCAGATTCCGAGACGATGCGAGCGGCCCTGACCGGTGTCACGGTCTGGCGACGCGCCGACGGCGCGTGGCAGCGCTTCGCATCCGACGAACTCGGGAAAGGTGCCGTCGTCGACGAGGTCGTGTCGGGCGACCGGCCAGTGTTGCTCGGCGGTCGGAGCGATGGACCCGGCGACTCCGGACGCTTTGCCGTGCTCCTGGCCGACGAGAAGGTCACCGACCTGCCGACCGGCGCCTTCGACACCTACCTCTGGCGTGGCGACACCAGAGACCTGCTCCACGTGAGCAGCCACGACGGGAAGCGTCGTATCGAAAGCGTCGACCTCGACGACTGACCGTCGCCGGCGATCAGGCCGGGCCGGGCCGAAGACGTTGTGGCCGACGCGGCAGAGCGGCCTCCGCCGGTGTCCAGGCTCGTCGACGAACCGGCGACGGACGGGTGCCTAGGATGCGCCTCCATGCGCTGTGAGGTCGTTGCCGTCGGAACCGAACTGCTGCTCGGGCAGGTGATCGACACCAACTCCGCAGTGATCGGTGAGCATCTCGCCGCGTCGGGCATCGACTCGTATCTGCAGATCAAGGTCGGTGACAACCTCGATCGCGCCACTGCGGCGGTGCAGCGTTCGCTCGATCGTTCCGACGCGGTCATCGTGTGTGGCGGTCTCGGACCGACCCACGACGACATCACCCGCAGCGTGCTCGCCCGGGTGATGGGGGTCGAACTGGTGCGTGACGAGGCGCTGGTCGACGTGATCTCGGCGATGTTCGCCACCCGGAATCGGACGATGCCGGCCAACAACCTGCTCCAGGCCGACGTGCCCGAAGGGGCGATCGTCATTCCTCAGACCCAGGGCACCGCTCCCGGGTTGATCTGTCCGATCCCGTCGGAGGGACCCGACGGCGAAACGGTCGTCAAGGTGGTCTATGCGATCCCCGGGGTGCCGCACGAGATGGCCGAGATGCTGGACCGGGCGGTGTTGCCGGATCTGCGTGCCCGTCAGGGCGGGTCGGTGGCGATCGTGTCGCGGACCCTGCGCACCTGGGGCGAGACCGAATCGGGCCTGGCCGAACACCTCGCCGGTCCGATCGCGGAGCTGGAGGAATCGGGCGCGGCGACGATCGCGTTCCTGGCGAGCGGGGTGGAGGGGATCAAGGTGCGGATCACCGCGAAGGCCGATGACATCGGCGCGGCACGTCGTGCGGTCGATGCGGTTGCGGACGATCTGCGGGTCGAGTTGGGGTCGACGGTGTTCGGCGAGGACGACGCGACGATGGAGTCGGTCGTGCTCGACATGCTGCGGGGTCGTGGACAGTCGCTCGCCGTGGCCGAGTCGATGACCGGGGGCATGATCACGGCCCGGTTGACCGACGTGCCCGGTTCCTCCGAGGTGCTGCGGGGTGGCGTGGTCTCCTATGCGACCGAGGTGAAACACCACGTGCTCGGCGTGCCCGATGGTCCGGTGATCAGCGCGTCCACGGCGATCGCGATGGCCGAGGGAGTGCGGCGGCTGCTCGACGCGGACGTCGGCCTGGCCATCACCGGCGTCGCCGGGCCGGCCCGCCAGGAGGGAGAACCGCCCGGCACGGTCTTCGTGGGCTGGGACGTCGCGGGGGAGACCCATGCCAAGCGTCTGTCACTGTTCGGTGACCGCCAGCGCATCCGTGCCTATGGCACGATCAGCGCCCTCGACGTGTTGCGTCGTGCCCTGCGCGAGGGTGCTTGAACGAACGGGTGTTCGGAAACTACATTGTTGGCATTCACTTGGTGCCGTCGACCGGTCGGTGGGATCTTTCACCGTCCGGTCGGGGGTCCGAGCGAAAATGTCACACCCCCTTCCTAGGGTGCGTCTCATCTGATCGCTGCTCCACTCAGCAGCCCGAAGCCAACGAGTCGACCACCTACCCAGTCGACCCACAACCCGATGAAAAGGGAGAACCACCATGAAGGAACGACGCCCCGTGGAGCGGGAAAAAGCTCTTGACATGGCCTTGAGCCAGATCGACAAGCAGTTCGGTACCGGCTCGGTCATGAAGATGGGAGAGAAGGGTTCGATGCAGGTCGAATCGATCTCGACCGGTGCGCTGGCCCTGGACCTGGCCCTCGGGGTCGGAGGACTGCCCCGTGGCCGGGTCGTGGAGATCTACGGACCCGAGGCCTCGGGCAAGTCGACCCTGGCCATGCACGTGGTCGCCGAGGCCCAGCGCAACGGGGGGATCTGTGCCTACGTCGACGCCGAACACGCGATGGACCCGGCCTACGCCGCGAACATCGGTGTCGACATCGACGAGTTGTTGATCTCCCAGCCCGACACGGGTGAGCAGGCGCTGGAGATCACCGACATGCTGATCCGCTCGAACGCGATCGACGTGATCGTGATCGACTCGGTCGCCGCGCTCACGCCCCGGGCCGAGATCGAAGGCGAGATGGGCGACACCCACGTCGGTCTACAGGCCCGGCTGATGTCCCAGGCGCTGCGCAAGCTCACCTCGAACCTCAA
>DASSYG010000398.1:0-4930 GCA_035703405.1 Acidimicrobiales bacterium
CGATACCCACGGCGCCGACGCGGAGGTCATGACCGGCGGTGTCACCCAGGGACGCCCCGGTGTGTCGGTGCCGACGAGCCACCTTCGCCTCACCCCCCCCACCGGCGACGACCTCTCCGCGCTGGCACGACTCTGTACGACCCGGGTGGACCACGTGGCGATCTCTCTGGTCACCTCGGCCGAGGACATCGTCCGTGCCCGTGCGGTGACCGGCGACGACGGTCCCCGGCTGATCGCGAAGATCGAGACCCCCGAGGCCGTCGCGGCGTTGGACGAGATCGTGCGCGAAGCCGACGGGGTCATGGTGGCCCGCGGGGATCTGGGCATCCGCTGTGCGCTGGAGGACATCCCGTTCATCCAGAAGAAGGTCATCCATGCCGGGGTCGCCTACGGGCGCCCGGTGATCACCGCGACCCAGATGCTCGAGTCGATGGTCCACTCGCCACTTCCCACCCGTGCCGAGGTCACCGACGTGACCACCGCGGTGTTCGACGGCACGAGCGCGGTGATGCTCTCGGGCGAAACGGCGATCGGCCGCGACCCGGTGCGGGTGATCGCCACGATGGACCGGATCGCCACCCGCGCGGATGCGGCGTTCGATTCCTATGCGTGGGGTCGGGCGATCGGCCAGGAACAGTCCGCGACCGCTGTCGACGCGCCGATCAACCGTCGCATCACGGGCGCGATCTCCGCAGCCGGCTGGCGCGCCGCGATGGACGCGGACGTGGCGGCGATCATCGCCTGCACCGGGTCCGGCGCGACCCCACGGGCGATCTCCCGGTTCCGCCCGACCGCACCGATCCTGGCCGCGACCCCTTCCGCACGCGTGGCACGAGAGCTCTCGATGGCGTGGGGTATCGACGCCATGATCGTGGACCGGCGAAGCACCACCGACGGCACCGTGTCGGCTGCGGTGACCGCGGCCCTGCGTGCCGGACGCATCCACAGTGGCGATCTCGTCGCCGTACTGGTGGGCGCGCCCGAGGTGACCGTGCCGGTCAGTGACACGCTGCGCCTCGTGCACGTCACCTGAAGGCCCCGGTTCGAACCGGGCACGATAAGGTCGCGCCCAGGCCGCAGTGTGATCGACGAGGAGTGTGCATGGCCAGCGAAGGGTTCCACGAACCGCTCGAAAAGCTCAGTCCGGAGACGCTCGACCGCCACCGGGCGATCATCTCGCTCATGGAAGAATTCGAGGCAATCGACTGGTACGACCAGCGGGTCGATGCCACCGACGACGAGTCTCTCGCCGAAATCCTGGCGCACAACCGAGACGAAGAGAAAGAACACGCGGCGATGACCCTGGAGTGGCTGCGACGCCGCGACCCGGTGCTCGACGAGCAACTGCGGACCTACTTGTTCACCGAAGGCTCCATCATCGATGCCGAGGACACGGCCATGGGCCGTGAGTCGGGTTCGGATTCGGGGTCGACCGACACCAAGGGTCTCGGCATCGGAAGCCTCCGGGTCGACGACCTTCCGCCCAGCCGCCCGTTGCCCGACTGAACTGCCCGACTGGCCTGCCCGACCGGCCTGCCCGACTGATCTCAGGAGATCACCGTGAACCACCTCCACCGCTCCCTCGCTCCGATTTCCGATGCCGGGTGGGCCGAGATCGACGAAGAGGCCGTCCGGAGCCTCGGGCACTTCCTCGCGGCACGCAAACTCGTCGACGTCGAGGGACCCCTCGGGCTCGACCTGGCGTCGATCAGCATCGGCCGCGTCGACGAGGTGAAGAACCCCTCCGACGGCGACGTGACCACGGCGGTGCGCAGCGCACAGCCTCTGCTGGAGATCCGCCGTTCCTTCACCCTGGCCCGCGCCGAACTCGATGCGATCGACCGCGGGGCACGTGATGCCGACCTCGACCCGGTGGTCGACGCGGCCCGGGCCTTCGCGAACGCAGAGGACACCGCCGTGTTCCGCGGGTTCGCCGATGGACACATCACCGGCATGCACGACGCGTCCCCCCACAGCATCATCAAACTCTCCGAGGACTTCGACCGTTACCCGAATCACGTGGCCAAGGCCATCGCCGTGCTCAAGGAAGCCGGAGTCGGTGGACCCTATGCACTCGCACTGGGGCCCAAGTGCTACGCCGGGGTGATCGAGTCGACCGACAAGGGTGGTTACCCACTGTTGAACCATCTGAGCCTCATCCTCGGCGGACCCGTCGTGTGGGCACCCGCTGTGGACGGCGCGGTCGTGATGAGCGAACGGCGGGGCGACTTCCAGTTGACCCTCGGAGAAGACGCCGCTGTCGGCTACCTCTCCCACGACGCCGACACGGTCACCCTCGAGTTGCGCGAGTCGATGACCTTCCAGGCGCTCAGCCCCGAAGCCGCAGTCGTCCTACAGTACTGAGCCATATCAACTTTGATATAACGACGCCGTGGATACGGCGCGCCCGACTCGCCTCGTCAGTTGAGATCTGCGTCGTGATAGGCGACTATTTCGAAGGTCGGTCGGACTCGATACTGCACCAGTGAGTGGCGCTGCACCCGAAATGCCCACTCACGGCTCGAATGCTAGGCGGGTGGCCGGATCGAGCCGTCGATCGGACGCGCCCGCGGGCGCGTCGGGCGGAAAAACTTTCTGAGATTTCTTCTCGATAGGGCTGCTTTCGGCCCGAAAATGTCACACCCCCTTTCTACAATCGAACGGAGTTCGATTGTAGAAAGCACGGGAGGATGACCCCATGTCCACAAGCATCAATTTTGCCGCCGGCGTTACGATTCAGCAGACGAACGGCGCGTCAGCATTTGAGCCTCGGACGCGCCCGCGGGCGCGTCGCGACGCGGTCGGCGACCTACCCACCGAACGCCTCGAAGCCGAACTCGTCGACCTCGCCGACCGGCTCGCCGCGGGCACCTATGAGCTGCTCGTGCTGGTCGGCGAATACGACGAACGGGGCACCTGGGCACTCCGCGGCGCGTTGTCGTGCGCGGCCTGGCTCGCGGAGCTGTGCGACATCGAGGTCTGTACCGCCCGCACCCAGGTCCGCGTCGCGAAGGCCCTGCGCGAGTTTCCCGAACTCGACGCCGCGATGCGCAACGGCGACCTGTCGTATGCGAAAGCCCGGGTGCTGGTCCCCTGGCTCACCCACGCCAACGCCACCGAGTTGATCGGCATCGCCGAAACCACCCCCGCCGGACGACTCGGCATGGCGATCGCAGCCTGGGCGCACCGAAGCGACGACCAGGACCTGATCGAACAACACCAACGCGACACGCGCTCGTGCACCTGGCGCACCGAAGGCGACGGGATGGTCACGATCACCGCACGACTGACACCCGCCGCAGCCGGCGCGGTCTGCGCCGTCATCGACGCCCAAGTCACCCGCACCACACCAGCGGTCACAGTGAAGGCATCGGACACACACGATGACGCGTCCGCGGACGCATCATCGAGCTACCCGTCACTCGCCCAACAACGCGCCGACGCACTCGTCACGGTCGTCACCCAAACCGGCGCCGGCAACGTCGATTCCGAGGTCATCGTGCATGTCCGCCAGGACGGCAACACCCTGGTCGATGGCACCCCACTGTCGGACCACACCGTCGCCAAAATGCTCCCCGACGCGTTCGTGACCCTGCTCATCCACGACGCCGACAACGAACCCATTGACGCCACCCCCAGACGACGCTTCCCCACCCCACGCCAACGCAAAGTCATCGACGCCCGCCAAGACCAATGCCAACAACCCGGATGCCACGCCCGCAACTTCCTCGACTACGACCACATCCACCCATACACACGCGGCGGACCCACCATCCTGGAGAACCTCCAACGCCTGTGTGGCCCCCACAATCGCGCCAAAGCCGACGGCGTCGTTGGCACGCCGGCGAAGTGGCTCTCGCTCAGTTCCTGAGCAAGACTTCGCCAACAGTCGCGTCTTGCCAGAGGCGGCCGGCGCTAGGTGAATGCTCAGAGTCCGTCGTCGACCTCCGCCCAGGTCAGGAGCGCTTCTGCCACCCGTTCGAATACGGACGATCAGGGTGGCGAGTTCGATTGCGCACTTCCTCGCATGTTTCACTTCGTGGGTGGACATCGACCTCTCCAAGGCATTCGCGATTTTCCCTGACCAGGATTCGGGCTGCCGCTCCTACGGCATCGAGCTGGAGGGTGCTAGATGGTTCGTGAAGGTTGCGACGTCGGCTGGTTCCGCGGAGTCTCTGCGGCGTGCGATCGCCTTCCACCGGGCGGTGACTCACCCGGTCATCGTGGCTCCTCACCACCTGCACGACGGCGGCGGCGAAAATGTTCGCATGATCTTCCCTTGGCACGACGGCGAGGTACTCAACGCGGCAACCCGCCAGGGAAGTGACCGGTCCGGACTGCTTCGATTCCAGACCCAACCGCTCGATGTCGTGCTCGGCGCCGCGGCAGCGATCCTCGATGCACACCTGTCGGTGACAGCCGCCGGGTACGTGGCCGTCGACCTCTACGATGGCGCCTTCCTCTGGGACGAGGTGACCAGGACCATGCGCCTCATCGACCTCGACGAATACAGGCCCGGACCGTTCACCGTTTCCGGTGAGCGGCTCCCCGGATCGACGAGCTACATGGCTCCTGAGGAGTTACGCCACGGTGGCACCATCGACGAGCGCACCACGGTGTTCGGCCTCGGTCGCGCCCTCCACCATCTGATCGAGGGACACGACCGATGGCGCGGATCGGCCCGCCAGCGAGGCATCGTCGCCAGAGCGACTGCGACCGACCCGAACCTCCGCTTCCCCTCGGTCGCCGATCTCGTGACGACGTGGACCGCAACGCCGAACCCGCCTTGATCAACAGCACCGCTGACGAGACGACCGAACGGCCCTCCCAGGCCATGAAGCCTCGGGTCAAAACGACGAAACCCCCTGCGTAGCAGGGGGTTTCGTGGAGCGGACGACGGGATTCGAACCCGCGACCCTCACCTTGGCAA
>DASSYG010000430.1:0-3534 GCA_035703405.1 Acidimicrobiales bacterium
GGGGCGTCGAGAAGTTCGGCGTCCCCGCGTGGCGCGCCAGGCTGCTATTCCCTCGACCCGTCGGTAGGGGTAGGGGGTAGGGTGACCGGCACCGAGCCGAATCAGAGAAGCAGACTCAACAAGGGGAAGACCATCCAATGGAGACCAAAGCCGCCGTCCTGCGTGAGTTGCACGCACCTTGGAGTGTCGAGACGATCACCCTCGACCCTCCGAAAGCCGGCGAGGTCCTCGTCGAGCTGCACGCTTCGGGCATGTGCCACTCCGACGAACACCTGGTGACCGGCGATCTGGCCGCTGCGCTTCCGATGATCGGCGGCCACGAAGGTGCCGGCGTCGTCATGGAGGTCGGCGAGGGGGTCAGCAACGTCGCTCCCGGTGACCACGTCGTGTTCAGCTTCGTCCCGGCCTGCGGGCACTGTCCGTCGTGCGCGAGCGGCCATTCCAACCTCTGCGACAACGGTGCCGCACTGCTACTCGGGATCCAACTCGATGGCACGACCCGCCACCACAGTGCCGACGGCGACGACATCTACACGATGGTGTGCCTGGGCACGTTCGCCAATCACACGGTCGTCAACTCGTTCTCGTGCGTGAAGATCGACCCGCAGATTCCTCTGGAGCTCGCGTGTCTGGTCGGCTGCGGGGTCACCACCGGTTGGGGCTCGGCGGTGTATGCCGGCGACGTCCGGCCCGGTGAGAACGTTGCCGTGATCGGCATCGGTGGGATCGGAGCCGCGGCCCTTCAGGGTGCCAGGGCTGCCGGAGCGCGCAACATCATCGCAATCGACCCGGTCGAGTCCAAGCGCGACCTCGCCAAGAAGTTCGGTGCCACCCACACCGCCGCGAACCTGGCCGAGGCCACCGGGGTGATCGCGGAAGCGACTTGGGGCCGCAACTGTGACGTGATCATCTGTGCGATGGGCGTGGGTGACGGTGAGCAGATCGGGGCCATCATGGCGCTGACCGCAAAGCGGGGTCGGGTCGTGGTCACCAACATCCACCCGATGAGCGAGGACCACATCCAGATCAGCCTCGTGGATCTGACGTTGATGGAGAAGAAGTTGATCGGCACGATCTTCGGGTCGGCGAACCCGAAGGCCGACATTCCCGGACTGCTCGAGCTGTTCAGCGTCGGGCAGCTCGATCTGTCGGGCATGGTCACCAAGGAGTACGGCCTCGACGACATCAACCAGGGCTACGAGGACATGCGCGCCGGCAAGAACATCCGGGGCGTGCTCCGCTACAAGTGAGCTGAATCGAACCGTTCGAACGGCGAAGTTACCACGCGGTAACCTCGCCGTTCGGCGCGTTTTGCCGAGGTTCGTATCCGCCCCTTCCAGGAACCCACGTGTCAAGTCGACTCCCCGCAGCCGAACGTCACCGCCAGTTGCTCGACGTCGCGTTGGTCGAATTCGCACGCAACGGGTTCCCGGGCACGTCGATGAACCGGATCGCCGATGCGGCAGGAGTGACCAAGCCGGTCCTCTATCAACACTTCGAGTCCAAGCGTGCGTTGTTCGCCGCGGTACTCACCGACGTGGGAGAACGCCTCGCCGCCGAGATCGTCGAAGCCACCGCGCATGCCACCACGCCGCGCGGTCAGGTGGCGGGCGGGTTCACCGCGTATTTCTCGTTCATGGCCCGCAACCGCGATGCGTTCTTCGTGTTGTTCGGGGCGGGGACCTTCCGCGACGACGAGTTCGCGGTGGTCGTCGCCCGGTTCGAATCCGACATGGCCGACACGATCGCGGACCTGATCGTGATCGAAGGATTGAGCCCCGAACACCGACGCCTACTCGCGCAGGGCATCGTGGGCATCGCCGAGGTCACCTCACGCAACTGGTTGCGTTCGACCGACGCTCCGCTCGACCCGCCACCAGAAGCCCTCGCCGCCCAGGTCGCGACGCTCGCGTGGTCAGGCCTCCGCGGCATCGCCCCGGTCTGATCCACCGGCTGCGCCGCCCGGGACGGACCAGAGCAACCTCGAGCGGCGAGCGTCGGAGTCGGTGGACCTCTCCGGCCGGGCTCGCTCGGCGCGTCGGTGAGTGGCAACCGGGGCACCTGATAACTTCGGTGAGCCAGTCGCTTCCAGGGGGTCATCCGTCTTGCTTCGTAGCCAGAGCCGTGCCGCGCACTTTGCCGCGTTCGTCGTCCTCTTCGCCGTCGTGTCGGTGGCCCCGACCCTGTCGGGTGCAGCACCGACGGCGCCCGCCGCTGCGGTGGGAGCCCCGGAGGCGGTGGTGGCACAGCCGTCGGGGCTGATCGCCACGGCGATCTCCGCCGGTTACCGCCACACGTGCGCGATCCGCACCGACGGTCGGCCGGTGTGCTGGGGAGACAACACCTATGGCCAATCGACGGTCCCGGTCTCGGCCGGCACCGTCGTCGCCATCTCCGCCGGAGAACGTCATTCGTGTGCGATCCGAACCGACGGAACGCCGCTTTGTTGGGGTCGCGACGTCGACGGGCAGTCCACGATCCCCGCCGATGTGGGCACCGTGACCGACATCTCGGCGGGTGCCCGCCACACCTGTGCGATCCGTTCGACTGGCAGCGTGGCTTGCTGGGGGCGCAACACGGCGTATCAGACATCAGTGCCTTCCAGTGTCGGGGCGGCAACGGCCATCGCCGCCGGAGGCGCCCATTCGTGTGCGATCGGCATCGACGGTTCCGCGACCTGTTGGGGAAGCCGGTCGTGGCAGCAGTCGACGGTGCCCAGCGGAATCGGCACCGTCACGGCCATCACAGCCGGCGACGAACACACCTGCGCGGTCGAACTGGGCGGACAGGCGAACTGCTGGGGTTCGAACAGCGGCGGTCAGGCCACAGTGCCCGCGGATGTGGGTGCGGTGCAGACCATCAGCGCGGGTGACCGGCACACCTGTGCGGTCCGTCTCGATGGCACCCCGGTGTGTTGGGGCGACGACAACGCCGGCCAAGGGGACATTCCTGGCGGGACGGGCCTCGTCTCGGAGATCTCCGCCGGGGGCGATCACACCTGTGCCCTCGAGCTCGACGGGACACCCGTCTGCTGGGGCGCCGACGACGCCGGCCAGGGCGACATTCCTGGCGGTATCGGCAAGGTCGAGACGATTTCTGCGGGCTACCTGCACGCCTGCACGATCCAGGCCGACGGCACCCCGGTGTGCTGGGGTGACAACGCCTATGGAAAGTCCACGGTTCCCGACGACATCGGACCGGTGCGTGCGATTTCGGCCGGTGGCGACCACACGTGCGTGATCGACCTTGACGGCTGGCCCCGTTGTTGGGGTGACAGCACCTTCGGACAGACCTCGATCCCCGGTTCGGTCGGCAAGGTGAAGATGATCGCCGCCGGCTTCTACAACACGTGCGCGATCCGCATCGACGACACGCCGGTGTGCTGGGGTGAGGACCGGTACGGGCAGTCCACAATCCCGTCGGGGGTGACCACGGCCCGGACGATCGGATCGGGCGTGAACCACACCTGTCTGATCACCACCACCGCCGAGCCGATGTGTTGGGGCGACGACACCGATGGCCGAGCGACGGTCC
>DASSYG010000018.1:0-9584 GCA_035703405.1 Acidimicrobiales bacterium
GCCAGTGAGAGTGACTGTGGCGTGTGTCGGATCAGCGCGGAGAAGTTGGTGCCCGCTCGCTGGATGAGCGCTTCCACGCAGCCGTCGACCCGGTAGTCGGGCGTCGTCGTTCCGAAAGCGGGCGGGATGATCACCCCACGATCCAGTGTCGCGACCCGGCGAATGTGATGCGGTTCGTCCAAAGGGCGCGACACGGGCATCGTGGCGACATAGATCAGCCCGAGGATCGCCCCGCTGATGAAGAACCAGCGCGGCCAATTCGGTGTGAGTGTCTTGGTCGGCCCGGCGTCTGATTCGACTGCGCCGGGCGTCGCGATGTCGTCGTCGGCGCCGTCGCGTGTGCTTCGATCGGATCCGGCGGCATCCACCACAGACGAGACAGTAGTGGTCCCCTTCGTCGGCGAGACGACGAGGCCCAGCGGCACACCCTGTAGAACGGTGGCCGTGAAATCCCGGGACAGATCGGTATCGGCGGTCGTGCTCGCGGCCGGGCAGGGGACGCGCATGCGCTCGGCGCGACCAAAGCCCCTGCACGTGCTCGGTGGTCGCCCCATGGTGCGCCACGTACTCGACGCCCTGCACGGTGTCGCCGCGTCGCGGATCGTCGTGGTCGTCGGCCACGGCGCCGATGCGATGATCACGAAGCTCTCTGGCCGGCTCGACGGGGTCACCATCGAGTTCGCCGAACAGGCCGAACAACGGGGGACCGGTGACGCCGTCGGCATCGCGCTGGCGACCCTCGGCGCTCAGGACGGTGCCGGCGACGATGTGATCGTCCTGCCAGGAGACACCCCGCTGCTCCGCCCCGAGTCGTTGGTGGCGATGGTCGAGACGCACCGGAGCACCGCCGCGGCGGCGACGGCCCTGACCGCACGCGTCGACGATGCGACGGGCTACGGGCGGATCATCCGCGACGCATCCGGCTCGGTGACCGGCATCGTCGAACATGCCGATGCGACCACCGAACAGCGGGACATCGACGAGATCAACACGTCGATCTACTGCTTCCGTCGTGACCTGCTGGCCGATGCACTGGGTCGGATCCGACCGGACAACGCCCAAGGCGAGTGGTATCTGACCGACGTGATCGGCGTGTTGCACGGCGACGGCCACCGGGTGAGTGCGTGGGTGGTCGACGACCCGGCCGAAGCCCAGGGGGTGAACGATCGGGTCCAGCTCGCCGCGGCCGAGGCGACACTGCGGACGCGCATCAACGACGGCTGGATGCGGGCGGGGGTGACCCTTGTCGACCCTGCCTCGACGGTCATCGACCCGGACGTGGAACTCGCCCGCGACGTGACCGTGTTTCCCGGGGCGGTTCTGCGGGGAGCAACCGTCGTCGACGAAGGCGCCCAGATCGGGCCGCACGCCGTGCTCGTCGATGCTGTCGTCGGCGCCGGTGCGGTGATCGGCGCCTCGGCCGTGCTCGAATCGGGCGCAGTCGTCGAAGCCGGAGCCCAGGTCGACCCGCTGACTCTGCTCGTCGGGAGTGCCCGTCGGGCGCAGCGTTAGGATCAGTGCCCGTCCAGGCGAGCGATCGGGAGCACCCATGGAGCTGATCACCAAGAAGCGGTTGCAGCTGTACGCGGGGCGCGCCCACCCCGAACTGGCCGCGGACATCGCCGCGGCGCTCGGGGTCGAGCTGGGCGAGACCAACATGCGAGAGTTCGCGAACGGCGAGCTGCATTGCCGGTTCGGTCAGTCGCTGCGCGGCGCAGATGTGTTCGTGCTGCAGACCCACGGCGGCCGGGTGAATCACTCGATCATGGAGCAGCTCATCATGATCGATGCGGCCAAACGGGCGTCGGCCAAGCGGATCACCGCGGTCTGTCCGTACTACGGCTATTCGCGGCAGGACCGCAAGGCCGAAGGCCGGGAGCCCATCACCGCCAAGCTGCTCGCCGACATGCTCCAGGCCGCCGGTGCAGATCGGGTCGTGAGCGTCGATCTGCATACGGGTCAGATCCAGGGCTTCTTCGACATCCCCGTGGACCACCTCACCGCGATGCCGGTCCTCGAGAACTACATCGCCTCGAACGTCCCGAACGATCCGGTGGTGGTCTCCCCGGATGCGGGAGGCGTGAAGGCCGCCAAGCGCTTCAGCGGCCACATCGGCGCGGGCCTGGCCTTCGTCAACAAGTTCCGCCCCAAGGGCAAGGCCAACGAGGTCGTCGCCGCCGATGTGATCGGCGACGTCGACGGTCGACACTGCATCCTGCTGGACGACATGATCGACACGGCCGGCACGATCTGTGCGGCGGCGGACGTGCTCGTCGAGCACGGCGCGGCAGACGTCTGGGTCATGGCCACCCACGCCGTGCTGAGTCCGCCCGCGATCGACCGGCTCAAGAACGCCGAGGCGATCTCCCGGGTCGTGGTGACCGACACGCTGCCGCTGTCGGACGACAAGTTGATCGACAAGATCGAGGTGCTCTCGGTGGCGGGGTTGATCGCGAGCGCGATCGACGCCGTGTTCGAGGACACGAGCGTCTCGGAGATCTTCGGCGGCGAAAACCAGAAGTAAGGCCCCCCACCCACAACCGAACTTCGTGACCTCTCCGATCCATGAGGTCGGTCTTCGGGCGGTATTCAGCAAGCAGCGTGCCAGGGCGGTGAGCGACGGGACGACAGCCGAGCGACGCCTTTCGTCGGCCGCGACCCGACTTTTGTAAGATCGTCTGTCCGTTCCATTCGCTGCGCTCCGGCGCGACTTTCAGAAGTAGGAGTCTCTCCATGGCTGAGGTCACCCTTTCCGTCTCCACGGGCCGCAAGCTCGGCTCCCGTCCGTCGAACCGGCTGCGCGCCGACGGCGAGATCCCTGCCGTCGTGTACGGACTGGGCACCGAGCCCGTTCCGGTGGCGGTCAAATGGGTCGAACTGCGCAACGCGCTGTCGACCGACGCCGGGTTGAACGCATTGCTCGACCTGGAAATGGACGGAGAGTCGCGCCTCGCGATCGTCAAGGACATCCAGCGGCACCCGGTGCGCCACACCGTGCATCACGTGGACTTCTCGCTGATCGATCGCGAAACCGCGCTGAGCGTCGACGTGCCGATCATCGTCGAGGGCGAGGCGCTGTCGGTGACCCGCGAGAACGGCCTGGTCGACCAGATCCTGTTCAACCTGACGGTCTGGGCTCGTCCGGAGCACATCCCGAATGAGTTCACCGTTGACATCTCCGACCTCACCATCGGCGATGCGATCCGGATCGCCGACATCGCATTGCCCGAGGGTGTCACCACCGACGTGGACCCCGACGAGCCGGTCGTGGTCACCTCGGTCACCCGTGCCGAGGTCGAAGAGGAAGCCGCCGAAGGCGAAGAGGGCGAAGGCGCCGAGAGCGAAGCGGGCGAGGCCACCGAGGGTGGAGACGGCGACGAAGCCGACTCCTGACCGTCGGGGAACCCCCGCGGATTGGGTCTTCGTCGGGCTGGGCAACCCGGGAGACCGGTACGCCCACACCCGCCACAACGTCGGCGCCGACGTGGTCGCACTGGTCGCGGACCGCCACGGCGAGAAGCTGCGCTCATCGAAACAGCAGGCGTTCGTCGCCGAGCTCCGGATGCGCGAGGCGCGTGTCGTCGTGGCCTTTCCCCAGACCTTCATGAACGACTCGGGTCGGGCGGTGCAACTGCTGACCCGCCGCCACGGCATCGACGACCCCGAACGACTCGTCGTCGTCCACGACGAGTTGGATCTGCCCACCGGTCGGGTGAAGCTGAAGTCCGGGGGTGGACTTGCCGGGCACAACGGCCTCAAGTCGATCGAAGCACACCTGGGCACACGAGAGTTCCGACGGATCCGGATCGGGGTCGGCAAACCGCCGGGCCGAATGGCCGGCGCCGACTACGTGCTCCGGCGGCCGTCCAAGGCCGACCAGACCGAACTCGACATCGCGCGCGCCACCGCGGCCGACGCGGCCGAATCGATCGTGACCGACGGGTTCGACGCCACGATGAACCACGTCAACACCCGCTGACGAAAGTGGTGGTGCCCTCGGCAGGACTCGAACCTGCGCACACGGCTCCGGAGGCCGATGCTCTATCCGCTGAGCTACGAGGGCTGGGGTTGCACAGCGTAGCAGCGTCAGAGTTTTGGACTCCTGCTGTGGATTGATCCGGTGACCCACGTTGGGCCGGTTCGGGAATGGAGTCGTCCGGGTCCGGAGTGAACCGCGAAGATGGGGCCCCCGTCGCGCGGTGCGGTCGGGAGTGAGGAGCTGTCCGACGTGATCCGTGACGTGCTGATCGACGCTGTCCGCGATGCGTTGCGCGCCTGTGGAGTCGACACCGAAGGCGTGACGATCGGCATGGAGCGGCCGGCGCGACGTGAGCACGGCGACTGGTCGTCGAACGCCGCGCTTGCCGTGGCCAAACGGGCGGGACAGAACCCGAGGGAACTCGCTGCCGAGTTGGCGGCACGACTCGAGTCGTCGCCGGCGCGCCACGTCGAGTCCGTCGAGGTCGCCGGACCTGGCTTCGTGAACTTTCACCTGGCACCGGGCTGGTTGCACGACGTATTGAGCGAAGCCGTCACCGCCGGCACCGCGGGCTACGCGCGACCACTCGCCGAACACCCCGAGAAGGTCATGGTCGAGTTCGTCTCGGCGAATCCCACTGGTCCGATCCACGTGGGCAACGGCTGGTTCGCCAGTTACGGCGACGGCGTGGCGCGGTTGCTCGAACGCTGCGGGCACACGGTCAGCCGCGAGTACTACGTCAACGACACCGGCGGCCAGATCCGTCGCCTCGGTGCCAGCCTGCTGGCCCACGCAAAGGGCGAAGCGGTGCCCGAAGACGGCTATCCCGGCCAGTACGTCGCCGATCTCGCCGAGTCCTACGACGGCCCACTCGACGACGTGACCGCGGCGGGAACCTGGGCGGCAGGCCACGTCCTCGAAGGCATCAGGGCCACCATGGAGTCGGTCAACATCCACTACGACGAGTGGTACAGCCAGGCGTCGATCGAAGAGAGTGCCGCCGTCGCCGAGGTGGTCGAAGAGCTGCGAGCCAAGGGGGTCATCGCCGACGAGGACGGGGCACTCTGGTTCGAGTCGAAGGCCTTCGGCGACCCCCGTGAGCGGCGCGTACTGCGCAAGGCCAACGGCGACTACACCTACCTGGCCGGTGACATCGCCTATCACCGCAACAAGTTCCTGGTCCGCGACTTCGACCGGGTGATCAACGTGTGGGGCGCGGACCATCACGGCCAGGTCGCCAGCCTCCGTGCCGGTGTGGCCGCGCTGGGCATCGACCCCGAACGACTCGAAGTACGTCTCGGTCAGATGATCTCGCTCACCAGCGGACGGATGAGCAAGCGGGCCGGCAACGTCGTCGATCTGGACGACCTGGTGGCCGATCTCGGACCGGACGCGACCCGGCTGCTGTCGCTGCTCACCTCGCTGGATCAACCCGTCACCATCGACCTCGACAAGGTGCGTTCGGCGAGCCGCGAATCGCCCGTGTACTACGTGCAGTACGCCCACACCCGGATCGCCTCGATCGGACGGGTGGCGGCCGAGCGAGGGGTCACCCGGCAGCCCCTGGCCGAGGTCGACCTCTCGCTGTTGGTGCACGAGCGGGAACTCGAGCTGCTCCGCTCGCTCGAGGAACTGCCCGAGCTGGTGGCACTCGCATGCGCCGACCGGGCTCCACACAGGGTCGCCACATGGGTGCGCGAGTTGGCCGACCGCTTCCATGGCTTCTACCACGACTGTTACGTGCTGGGTGACGAAGTCCCCGCCGAGCTGACCCAGGCCCGACTCTGGCTGGTCGAGGCCGCCCAGGTCGGCTTCAAGATCGGCCTCGACGTGCTCGGGGTATCCGCCCCGGAGTCGATGTGACCGCCCGCCCGGTCGAGCCGAGGCTGTTACCCGACTCGGCGACGACCGACGCCGACGGCGCGCTCGTGCTCGGCGGCGTGGCGGTGGCCGAGCTCGCCGAGCGATACGGCACGCCGCTGTTCGTCTACGACGAAGCACACCTGCGCGCCAGGTGCCGTGAAGCGGTCGCTGCGTTCGGCCCCGGCGTCTCGTACGCGTCCAAGGCGTTCTGGTGCGTGGCGATGGCCCGCCTGGTCAGCGAAGAAGGCATGTCGGTCGACGTGTCCACCGGTGGAGAACTCCACGTCGCATTGGCGGCCGGGGTGCCCACCGCGCGGCTCACCCTGCACGGCAACAACAAGTCCGACGCGGAGCTCACCCGAGCCATGCGGGCCGGGGTGGGGCGGATCGTGGTGGATTCCTTCGACGAGATGGACCGGATCGAACGGCTCGTCCCCGCACTCGGCGTCGACGCGCCGGCGGTGCTACTGCGCATCACCCCGGGGATCGACGCGCACACCCACCAATACGTACGCACCGGCCAGGACGACTCCAAGTTCGGCTTCACCCTGTCGACCGGGCTCGCCGACGCGGCCGTCGAGCGGGCGACCGCGTCCAAGGCGATGGACCTGGTGGGCATCCACGCTCACATCGGCTCACAGGTGTTCGTCGCGGCTTTCTTCACCGACGCGGTCGCAACCCTCGCCGGCTTCTTCAAGCCACTCGGGCTGGGCGAGTTGTCGATCGGCGGCGGGATCGGTGTCGCGTATGTCGCGGACGAGCACGCGCCGAGCATCACCGAGTGGGCCGACGCGGTTCATACGGCGGCTGCTCGCTGCGGGATCGACGCGACGATCACCGCGGAACCGGGCCGGTCGATCGCCGCGGCGGCTGCGGTGACCGTGTACGAGGTCGGCACGATCAAGCATCTCGATGGGTTGCGCCCGTACGTCTCGGTCGACGGCGGCATGTCGGACAACCCGCGTCCCGTTCTCTACGGCAGTGGCTACGAGGCATTTCTGGCCCGCGGGGTCGCTGCAGAACGGCCGTTCGCGGCACGGGTCGTCGGCAAACATTGCGAATCCGGTGACCTCGTCGTCGCCGACGCGTGGCTCCCGGCCGACGTGGCGGTCGGAGACCTCCTGGTCACGCCGGTCACCGGCGCGTACGGCTATTCGATGGCCTCGAACTACAACAAGGTGCCGCGCCCCGCGGTCGTGTTCGTCGCCGAGGGCACCGCCCGCGAGGTGATCCGACGCGAGAGCCTCGAGGACCTGCTTCGCCTCGACGTGGGTTGATCGTTCCGGTGTCATCACCAACCAAAGTGTCGCCAATGTCCTGATCCGGAACGGTCCCCGATGACCCGCGACAGAACTCGACCTGTCCGGTCCACCAAGACCCTGCAGCAGTGCCTGAGATTGCCTCGCGGTGGAAGGCGATCATTTCGGGGCCCGCGCCGTGCCGAGCCGCTCCGCGCTCATTTCAGTGCCGAGATTTTCGACTCCGGGTTCGTTCGCGCAGAGTTCGCGCGGGGTGCTTCTATGTCGTGTCAAGCCGCAGGGAGGGACTCCCGGCTTGGGCGGTGGGCTGCTGTGAGGGTGCGGTAGATCTGGCGGCTGATGTCGCGCTTGAGACACCGACGGATCTTTTTGGAGGTTTTGCCTTCAGCCAATCGCCGTTCGAGTTGTCGCGAGTGGTTTGGTCGGTGTGCATCCGGGTGAGCACGACGGTGTTGATCGCCCGGTTGAGCCGTCTGTCGCCGCCGCGGTTGAGGCGGTGGTGGGCCAGGGCCGGCGCCGACACCCCGAACCAGATGGACAGATCCTGGGCATGACACCAGAACTGGGTCAGGCGATTCACGAGTCACATCCGATGCAAGGTGACAGTCACCAACCCTGCCAGCTAGCCCCAGGCCAGCCACTGCGAACTCTTACAGGTGCTGCCCGGATAGGGCACATCGTGTCGGGCTCAGCGTTACGCAGATCACATTTCCTACTGGTTGCTGAGGCGTTCCCGGACGCCGGGAAGTTCACCGAAATGGGCGCGTACGTCGGTCGTGAGGACGATTCGGTTGTTGGCTCGAGCGGTTGCGGCGATGATCAGGTCGTGGGTGCCCCGGGGATTGCCGGAGCGCCGGACGTGAACCAACAGCTCAGCATGTTCGGCAGCAACTCGCCTGTCGTAGTCGTGAATAGGGACAACTGCCAGGACTTCATCAAGGAAGGTGCGCTGTGCCGCGGCGCGTCCGGGGTCGGTGTCGAGAAGGGTTCCAGCGACGTATTCGGCCATGGCGACAGTGGGGATCGCCACATCGTCATCCTCGGCAAGTGCCGCGACGTCCAATTGGCGACGAGCACCGGCGATGATCACGCCGGTGTCGAGGATCAGTCGCGCCACGGGTCGTTGTCGAGCTCGCCAGAGGTGGCATCACGGATCGAATCGACCGCGGTGGCGAATGGGTCGTCCAGGGAGGCGTTGCCGTGCCAGCGCTCCAAGACGGCGCGAAGCGCTGCTCCGTTCGCCTTTTGTGCCGGTCGAATCTCGGCAACCCGTCGTCCGCCGCGGGTGACCACGATCGTCTCCCCGACTTCGGCAGCGTCCAATACCGCAGCAAAGCCTCGTGACGCTTCTGATGCGGTCATCTCGCGCATGGGATCATGGTATCAGAATCTGATGATCAGATGCCATGGCAGAAACGGCCTTCCTGGGTTCCGGTCGCCGGCGTCGGCCTGCTCGGTCTGGTGCTCAGCATCCTGGGCGCAGCCGTGATCGCCGCTACCCGACGTCGACGGACTCATCGTCGACACGTCATCGGAACCGCTGGGTTCGTTCTGTCAGCGTGATCAGCAGGGACTGAACGGCTCCGGGATCGGTCGCGTCGAGCGATGGAGCCACCGGTTCGGAGCGTCGCGGCGAAGTCCTTTCAGGGGCCGTGTCGGCGGCAACTACCGTTGCCCGTTGTGAACGAACGGGTCATCCACCTCGGCATCCTGGGCAATGGCAACATCGGCGAAGCGCTCGTCGCGCGGATCGAGTCCCAGGCCGACACCATCGCGACACGCACCGGGATCCGCCTGGAGATCACCCGGGTCGCGGTGCGCACGATGGAAGAGCTGCGTTCCACGCATCTGGCCGATGGGGTGGTGACCACCGACGCCCTGTCGATCTGTGCGGACCCCGACATCGACGTGATCGTCGAGCTCGTCGGTGGGATAGAGCCGGCAGGTTCCTTCGTGAACGCCGCCTTGGCAGCACACAAGCCGGTGGTCACCGCGAACAAGGCGCTCATCGCGGCGAACGGCGCCGAGTTGTTCGACGTCGCGCACGCAGCCGAGGTGGACTTCCTGTTCGAGGCGGCGGTCGGCGGCGGTATCCCCATCATCCGGCCGCTTCGAGAGTCGCTCATCGGTGACCGCCTCACCCGGGTGCTGGGGATCGTGAACGGCACCACCAACTACGTGCTCACCCGCATGACCGAGGAAGGGTTGGACTTCGACGACGTACTGGCCGAGGCGCAACGGCTCGGTT
Organism: Acidimicrobiales bacterium; assembly: GCA_035703405.1. GTDB lineage: Bacteria > Actinomycetota > Acidimicrobiia > Acidimicrobiales > Iamiaceae > JAFDWI01. The sequence goes on from DASSYG010000018.1 coordinate 9,350, forward strand.
TCGCCGAGGCCGACCCGACTGCCGACATCGACGGGCACGATGCCGCCGCGAAGGCGGCGATACTGGCGACGATCGCGTTCGGCATGACCGTGGTCGCAGGTGACGTCCACACCGAGGGCATCCGACAGATCAGTGCGGATCTCATCGAGCGGGCGACCCGCCTCGGCTACGTGATCAAGCTGTTGGCGATCGTGGAACGCGCGCCCGGGCCGGACGGCGCCGATCAGGTCGCTGT